>CAZPZP010000616.1:0-3218 GCA_964591025.1 uncultured Chthonomonadaceae bacterium | reverse complement strand
TTTCATTGCCGGGTACAAGAACGTACCCGGCTGAAAAACAGGCGTCCTGCGGACGCACACCACAAGGTTATCGCCTTCCCATAACATAAGTTGCGGACGCACACTTCCCCTTTGAGAGTGTTCGTGTTCTCATAGGGCATTTCGTCCGTAGGACGTCTGTTTTTTAGGCGGGTACGTTCTTGTACCCGGCAATGAGACCGCTCCGCGATTCGCCTATTTCAAGAACAACTCCACCACCGGAATCGTCGCATTCGGCTTTTTGACCGGCAGATGCACGGTCAAAATCTCCGATGGAACCGCCTCACTCATCGTGCTGTGGTGTTCATCGCCGCTATAAGTTCGCATTTTCAGTTCCGAAGCGTCGTGCAGGAATTGCGCGTATTCGACTTTGCCCGCAAAACCGGGCAGGTGCAACTGCTCGAACGGATATGCCAGCACATGAACATAGAGCCGATTCTTGTCCGCGTTATAGGTCAGACGGCAGTCCTGCGGCGAGGCAAACTCGGACGGCGCGGCGGTGCAGCCATAAATCGAACGACTGTGACGTTTCATCCATTCGCCCATGCCGTTCAAGCGATCCAATGCCCGCTCATCGAACTCGCCTCGCCCCGTCGGACCGACATTGAGGAGGATATTACCGCCTTTGCTGACCGAATCGATCAGCATGATCAGCAATTGCTCCACGCTCTTCCACGACTCTTCATCGCGATAGTAGCCCCATGAGCCGGAAAATGTCTGGCACGCTTCCCACAGAATTCGTTGCCCCTTGACCGTCGCCCAACCAAACGGCTGAAACTGTTCCGGCGTTTTGTAGTCCCAGCCATCGGCGCGTTCGGACAAATCGAGGCGATCATTGATCAACACATTCGGCATCAATTCGCGCACGGTTTTGAGCAGTTGATCGCTGTTCCAATCCAAGTGACTTTTGCCTGAAAACGGCTCGCCCTTTTCATTGTTCCAATCGGGGCGTGACGGATAACTGAAATCGAAAAACAGCATATCCACCGTGCCGAATCGGGTGAGCAGCTCACGAACTTGCCCCTCCAGATACGCGGCATACTTCGCCTGTTCGCGCCCGACATTCAACTTTTCGCGGTCAGCATGGGAGCGCAGGGCGTGCATATCGTCAATGACAAACTGCTCGTGATGCCAGTCAATCAGCGAATGATAAAAACCGACCTTCAAGCCTTCTGCCCGAAACGCCTCCACCATCGGCAGGAGCAGATCGCGCTTGGCGGGCGTGTTGGTTGCCTTGTACTCCGTCAGGGCAGAATCCCACAAACAAAAGCCGTCGTGGTGTTTCGTGGTAATACAAAAGTATTTCATTCCCGCGTTTGCCGCCGCCTTTGCCCACAACTCCGGTTGATAGAGATCGGGGTCGAAATGCTTGAAATACTTCTCGTACTGCTCCGTCGTCATGCGTTCGCGCTGTTTGATCCATTCGTGCCGCGCCGCCAGCGCATACAGCCCCCAGTGAATGAACATCCCAAATCGGCTCTCGGTAAACCAACGGGAATCGCCCGTCGCAGGTCGCACATTCTCCATCATTTCCTCCCAATTCTTGATCCACGAAATCACACGAAACAAAAAACAAAAAAGCACGAAAAAGCACACCGGATACGTTCTGTATCCGGTGTGCAAACTCCTGCGTTCTCTTTCATTTTTGCTGCCACCATGCAGAGATGCGATCAGTGCAGACTTCCGTGCGACGTGATTATCTCCGTGTGCGGCGCAGGAGGAAACTTGTCCCAAGCAGGGCAAGTCCGCCTAAGAATGTAACAGAATTAGGTTCGGGGACAGTCGCAACGCCTCCAAAACCATATTGAAGATGGTCAGTTTCGATGCCGGCGGCTCCGCTGCTGATCTTGATAGCAGACAAACCCGAAGCATGGACAACACCATAAAAACGATCTTCGGCTGTTTCGCCACTGAAAGAGTTATTGGCGTGAGTGCCTGTTTGGGTTCCGAGCGAAACTCCGTTCGCGTCGAATGCCTCGAATGTAATGGCGTCTGCGCCGTCCGTCCAGACAATGCCCGCGTGTGTCGGCAATGCGCCGAGAGTGGCGGCATCGAAGGTAAACGTATAGCCCACCGGACCACTGTTGCTGAAGTAGGAGTCTCCTTGCAGACCGGAACCATCTATTGTCCCGTCGTCGGCATCAACGGAGTCATGAATATTGGGACCGAAAACAACGCTGGTCACGCCCCCTGCACTGGCACTCACGCCGGGAACATTGAAAAGGTGATCCTCAAAAGTTTCGAGATAGAAATACGAGAAACTGCCGCCATTAAAGGGGCTGTCGGCAAAACTCAAATAGGGCGTATTGGCAGAAGGGTAAGGTCCAATGAGTTGTGCTGTAACGGGAGAGGAACAGATTGCTGCTGTGACAAGCAGACCGGCGGTGAGAAAGACACTGCGATTACGTCGAAGCATGAGAGATTCTCCTTCCAAGAGAATTGCCGACCTCACAACACATCCATACTGGGAAGCGGTCAGCCTAAAATGATGCTGCGAATTGCCGTCTCATCACCCCCGGCGATGACTCCGCGACAGAGCGCAATAAAGTGACAACGGTTAGGTGCGAGAGACGTTTTGCATCCAACCTCACCGTATTGTAAGGGGCTTTGCCCAGCGTGTCAACCCAAACGTGATGCACATCACAATCTCATATCTCATCTCAGTGACACTCGTCACATATCGTTTATCGCTACAGAGAGGCGATATGGTTGATTTGCCCGGTGTGATAGGTCATGTTCCAATAGGGATAGGACAGAATTTCGGTTAGGGGCATTGCTCCCCCTGGGCTTGCGAGTTCACTGCCGATCTCTTCCTCGGAAATGGCGCGATGGAGTCCGCGCAGGGTTCTGAACGGGCAAAGGCATCTCAGACTATCCTCCTGCTCACTGATACAGAGGCGTTGAAGGACTCAACCGGACTTTTTTGTACGTCGCTCTCACTTTTGACAGAGATTCTAAGTCCAGCGAAATGAATTTTTCGTGCAGGTCTCGTTGTTGCGAATTTGCCTCTTGTGCGGGCATTGAAAATACCCGGCACGATGGCGTTCCGCCAAGCGTCCTTCGGACGCACCTCATATTGAGGGTGTTCCCGTCCGAAGGACGGTTGTCCGCAGGACATACAGGCGGGTACTTTCAGTACCCGACAACGGGGTATTTTCAACCCCCGATCTCATCACAGCAACGAGATTTGGACAGCGAAA
>CAZPZP010000615.1:0-3221 GCA_964591025.1 uncultured Chthonomonadaceae bacterium | reverse complement strand
GATTTTCAGAAAGTTTGCAAAAATCGTTGTTCTTGACTTTGTGCCAAACTTCACAAGGTTGCGAGTGATAGCAGAATGGGTATAGAATACGCCCTAAACCCTATGGATAGTACAAAACAGGGAAGCAGAGAAGGGAGAGAGTGGAAGGCGTGTGGGTAGATTGTAGGAGGATAAAACGAAAAGGCTCTCGGAACACTACGGGCAGAGGATGAGAAGGAGCAACAGGAACATGGCGGCGATGCAACGAAATGCGGAGAGCGAATGTTTACGTATTATAGCAGAGAGGAAGCGGCAGAATGCTGATACCGCCGCAGTCAACTCCGGCGGAAGAAGACCCTAAAGGAAAATATTCCGCTTTCTTTTCTAAACAAAAAAGGAAACACTCGATAGCGTGGCGAATACCCTTTGCAAGTTTTCCTGATTGGGCGTCTTCGTCGTGCAGCGTTGCAAAAGAAGCGGAGGTTTGTTGCCCGTTATGAGCGATACGTCGTTTTCTACTGCCCTCGACACACTCAAAGAGCATCTTGTCGGCTATGATGATGGCATTGAGCAATTCAAACTTGCCCTGCTGACGGGACAGCATATGCTGCTCGTTGGCAAGCCGGGGCGCGGCAAATCCTACCCTGCGCGTCTCTTCACAGGAGCGGTGCGCGGGGCGAAACTGTTCCGTACCCAAATCACCGCCTATACCATGCCCGATCATCTCGTCGGTGCGCCGGTTCCCCATACCTATCTCGAAGAGGGACGCCAAGTTTATAATACGGACAACGGCATTCTGGCGTGCGATATTGCGATGCTGGAAGAATTTTCCGATGGACCTGTCGCACTCGCCCGCAGTCTGAACACGATCCTCTATGAGCGGATTTTCGAGGCGAAAGATCAGCCTCCTATCCCTGCCCTGCTCCACAGTGCGATCTTAACGGCAAACTCGGCTCCGCACGGCGAGGAGTGGAAAGCAGTTTGGAGCCGCATCGCCTTTCGGTTTACGCCGCGAGAAGTCACCGGCTCATGGGGGCGATTTCAGACGGCGCAGGTTTATCTTCATACGCACGGACACGCCCCGCAAATCGGAACCGTGGACATCGAGCAAGTCCGTGAACTCTCCTGCCAGCGCGAGAATCTGGAAGTGCCGCCGGGCGTTTTGCTTGTCGAGAGTTGGATCAGCAACGAGTTCCACCGCCGCTGTCAGGAAGACCCGCATTTGGGACGATCCGGCTCGTTCTCCTCTGACCTGCGGCGTGAAAATCTCTTTCTCGACGTGATTCGTGCCGGGGCGGTTTTGGAGGGGCGGGCGCGTGCCGATTACAGCCATGTCCGCAAATATCTACCCTATGCCCTGCCGATGGGCGATGACATTGATGGCAAATCGGCGCACGCGATACTGGACGGTGTGCTAGATCAGGTTCTGCCACGCAAAGTGACCCGCGATGAACTGGGAATTTATGACGCACTCGGCGATGTGGCACAGCAAATTTGGGCTTATCAACAGCGAGGCAAGCACGCGCCGGAAGGGTTTCGTCTGCGTCTGCCGGGCGCACCGACGATCTTCGCGGCGCGGCGTGAATTATTGGGGCATTTGGGGCGCGTGCGCGGCATCGCAGGAACGGCAGTGTTGGTGGATGTACTGCGGCAAGCCGTCGCGGAAGGCAGTGACGACGAATGATCGAAGAAAGGGGGAGAAGGGAACAGGGAACAGGGAACAAGGAACAGGACAATTCCCTGCCTAACGACCCAACGACCTCATCACTTCCGGCGTATGTGCGGGGTATCAACAGCGTCATTGATCTGATCCGGGCATGGTTTGCACGTAGAACGCGCCTGTTTGGGGAGAAGAGCAAGGCGAGGCAGGGCGGGATACGTCCTTGGCAGTTGACGTTTTCGATCAAGGGGCGGCGCAAGGCACTGCGGGACGCCGATGTCAATCGCCTGTTGCAGCGTCATCGCGATCTCAAAGATGTGGAGAAAATTGCCCTGTTCGCCAAGCAGTTCAACCTGCCCGAAAGCGATTTCTTCGCCGATCCGCAGCGTATCGAGCAATTGATTCGCCGGATTTTGGAGGAGAATCCACCGTGGCTCTATGTCTCCCGCGAACTCTCCGGCGGCGAACAGGGCGACGAGGCACACAGCCCGGAATTTGTCTGGCGGGAGCAGGAAGTCCGCGAACTCAAGCCGACTCTGCTGTACATTCCCGATGACAAATGGCGCGACGTTCCCCTCTCCTCGCTGACTCTGCGCCCCGCACGCACGATGCAGGAAGTCTGGCAAGCGCGACTTTTGGATCAAATTCTGCCGCCGGAATTGCTGCTCGACAGGCGGCATAGAGGCGAAATTCTGATCCCGAACCGTGACGGCAAAAAACACCGCCTTGAATTCAAGACGGAGGAGCGGATTGTCGAAACGATCACGCGCAAGCAGGTTCCGGTTCCCATCGAGATCGAAGGCGGAAGCGGCAAAGGCGGACAGCTTCTTTATCTGCTGCTCGATTACAGTGCCTCCATGCAGGGCAAATGCGCGACGCTGGCGATGGCGGTCATCTCGGCGACATTGCGGGCGAATATGGGACAGGCACAAACCCGTTATCTCTTCCGGCGGTACGCGCAATGGGAAGAGATGTGGCCTCTGATGATCGAGCCGCCCATCGAAGCCCGCTCTCTCTTGGAAAAAGACCGGCTTCTCGATACGATTTTTGCGACCAATTTCAACGGCGGCGCAACCCACGTCAACCACGCGCTCAATATCGCCATTGACGATATTTTGCACCTGCGCCGTACCGAACAGTTGGAAGCGAGCCTAATGCTGATTACCGACGGACGCGCCGAGATCATGGAAGGCACGCGCAACCGAATCAAAGAGGCGAATATCACGGTTCATACGATTATGGTGACCAATGACGCCAACACGGAACTCGCCAAACTCTCCGACAGTTATACCACCATTGATTTGCCTCTTCAGCCCAATATCGGACGCGCCGCAACCCCGCCCGCAACGCGGCAACCGCTCGTTCCCGAATCTGCCCGCTCTTAAAACTGCTTGGAAAGGGAAAGGTTTTAGGACAATTCCCTTCTGGTTACAAGAACGTACCCGCCTGAAAAACAGGGTGATGGCTTGCCTCGCCCTGCACGGCAGAACGCCCTCCGTCTGAAGAATTTGTTCTGCCGTGTCTGTTGTCCGGGTACAAGAACGTCTCGTCCTTACCCATAAGTTGGTGTCAGGTCTCGCTT
>CAZPZP010000614.1:0-3223 GCA_964591025.1 uncultured Chthonomonadaceae bacterium | reverse complement strand
CGGCTGTTTTTGAGTCGGGTACGTTCTTGTACCCGACTCTTGCAAGAGGTCTACTCTCATCGCGAGTCCCTTACATCAAAACAGAGGAGATATCACAGCCATTCGAAATCCCCATTGACGATTGAATCAGGTTTCTGTTGAGGTAAGATCAATGCTATGAAACCGCGATTTTGGCTTTTGGCATTCATTCTTTGTTGCGTCCGGCGAGATACCGCCGCTCAAGTTCCCACAGTGCAAACGGGCATTGACGTTTTGCGCGTGCAGAATTTTGCTCCGCTATCGAACAAGCGTGTGGGGCTGATCACCAATCAAACGGGCATTGCCTCCGATGGCATCACCACCATCGACGTATTGGCGAAGGCAAATCGCGTGACGCTTGTTTCCCTTTTTGCGCCGGAACATGGATTGAAGGGGCGTGTTTTGGCGGGCAAGCAAGTCGGCAATAGCCGCGATGCCGTCACCAAATTGCCGATCTATTCTCTCTATGGCAGCACCCGCAAACCCACCAAAACGATGCTCAAAGGCGTCACGGCTTTGGTCTATGATATTCAAGATGTGGGAGTACGCTCGTATACCTATATCAGCACATTGGGACTCTGCATGGAGGCGGCAGCAGAAAATAACATTCCGTTTTTCGTATTGGATCGCCCGAATCCGCTGGGCGGCGTGACACTGGAAGGGAATCTGCCGAGCGCGGCATTTCGCTCCTTTATCGGCAAGTACCCAATCCCGTATCGGCACGGTTTGACCGTCGGCGAACTGGCACGCATGATCAACGGCAAAGGCTGGCTCAAAGGCGGCAAGCGGTGTCGCCTGACAGTGATTTCGATGCGGGGATGGAAACGGGAAATGCCATGGGCGGAAACGGGTTTGAGATGGACAGCAACGAGTCCCAATGTTCCCTACTCGACCACGCCCTTTTTTCTGGCGGCAACAGGCATTGCAGGAGAAGCAGGGCTGGACATCGGCGCGGGAACCACCAAACCGTTCGAGCGTGTGGGACTGCCGGGGTTGGACAATACGGCACTGCATTCGGCGTTGCGCTCTTCCAATATGCCGAATGTTGCGGTCAGTCCTGCGACGTGGCGTACAAATCCCACAGAGGAAAGCACCGGAGTCGACTTCGCTTGGACAACGCCAAACCCCAACAACGTCACGCGCCTCAATTTCGAGATTGTTGCTGCCATACGTCGGACGTTTCCTGAAAAACCGCTTTTTGTCGGAAATCGGGCGCGAATGTTCGATTTAGCGTGTGGAACGGATACCGTACGAAAAAGTTTGCTGCGGAGCGAAACGGCGGCTTCCGTGTGGCAAAAATGGACGGCAGGCAGTCAGGCGTTTGCCTCTGCGCGTCGCCCATTTTTATTGTATTAGAGCGTAAAGAAAAAGTGTTAGGTTTGCAAACTCGCACTTGTTTCTGTTGTGGTAATGTGGTTGAGCAAGATTTTGCTCATGGCAATCTTGACTATGCTTTCGCTCGTGTGACATATAAAGATGCCGTTGAGAATGTGACGGCAATGCGTTTTTGTATAATAAAACTGTATTGTTATCGGGGCAACATCTGACAGAGTGTAGGAAGATACTTGATCCTAAAATCCCTGCAATGCCCTCAACATGAGGTGCGAATCAATTTTAGGGCAACCCGCCACAATGCGTTTGCCGGGGAATGAATTCCCCGGAACACAGAGCAGAGCATTCGCCCTAAAATCCCTGCAATGCCCTCAACACGCTCGATACACGCCGCCCGAAGTTTTCTCTTTGTTCTCAGGGTACAATGCACATAAAGCGAAAAGCAAGCGAGTTTTGGAAGCAAGGAGTTTGAACCGATGGGACTGATTTTTACGGCGTTGGCACTGTTGACGATGCAGAATCCGCCGCCGCTCCAAACAATAGAGACACCGAAGGGCAATACTAACCAGCAAGTGATTCTGACGCGCCTCCGTCCCGACAATCCGATTCGGATAGGCGGCGTGTTTACGATGGGATTGGGCGATAAAAGCCCTCTGTTCGAGGAATCAGCGGCAAAAGGCATTCGCCTCGGCACCGAAAACCGGGAATGGCTTGCTCGCAATACCGATGTCGTCGCGCTGGACGCCGGAACTGTCACGCCCGAAATGTTCCCCGCAATGGTCAAAATCAATTCTCTCCTCACTCCCTTGCTGTTTGTTTATGCGTCCACGCTCTATGAAGGCAGCCATCGCGGCAGTGTCGGTGGCTGGCAGCAAACCCCGATGAAAGAGTGGATAC
The DNA here is from genome assembly GCA_964591025.1 of uncultured Chthonomonadaceae bacterium. Classification (GTDB taxonomy): domain Bacteria; phylum Armatimonadota; class Chthonomonadetes; order Chthonomonadales; family Chthonomonadaceae; genus CAZPZP01. The sequence goes on along the minus strand of CAZPZP010000614.1, from coordinate 976 downwards.
TTCGCAAGCCCGACGAAAGCGAAGTTTTGCATCCCGACACCGGAGCGCATTGGATGGATTTCGGCAGCAAAGCGTGGGCGCGGCATTTTCGGGATCAGGCGTTGGGTCTGGTACAGAAATATGGGGCGCAAGGCGTCGTTGCAGCAGAACTTCCCATCGGCAATACGTTTGTGGATGAGCCGCTTGAAAAATACAAGAGTCCGGCGGATCGCGCAGTCGCCACGTTTGATTGGCTTCAGGCGGCGCGGGCGGAACGGCGATTTTTTATGGTTCCGTCGTGTCTCGGTTTCGATGCGTTGTCGCCGATCAGGACACCCGCACAGCCAGCGGGCAATGAACGCCCCGATTTGGCGGGTCGGTTGTGGGACTTATACGCGCCCTATATTGACGGGGCTTGGGCGGAAGGTTGGTTGTATCCGTATTGGTCGAATCAGCCGCTACCTGAAAAGCAGTGGGAGATGCAGCTCCAAGCGGCGGATCGGATGGGGCGCGTCGGACAGATATTTATTGCCGCCTACTCTTATACGACGGATGCAGACCTTGAATTCGGGTTGGCGAGTTACCTGCTCGTTTCGCATAAGCAGGGGCAGTTTGTGTTTCAGCCGATGCCCGTGGTGCCGTTCCTTCGGCGCGATGCAGGGTATAGTTTGGGAGTGTTGAAGCAGATTGTCGCGGCGAAGTCTGCTTATTTCAATGTGCTGCTTGGTCCGGCGATGCAGGAGCGTCATCAGATTCGGGCGAATGTGCCGCTCGATGAAGTGGGTTCCAAAAGCAGTGCGAGCGGGGCGTTTGTGTGGCGGCGGGCGTTCTATAACGGCATGGTCTATGTCAATTCCAACGAAAACGCGGCGGCAGAGATCGATCTCGGCGGCGCAATGAAACGCTGCAATGGCGAGGTCGTACGGCGCGTTCGGCTCGATCCGATGCACGCTGTTATTCTCACTTATCTCACTGACAAAGAGAAAGCCGCTCTGCC
>CAZPZP010000613.1:0-3232 GCA_964591025.1 uncultured Chthonomonadaceae bacterium | reverse complement strand
CCGCAGGACGCCTGTTTTTTAGCAGGGTACGTTCTTGTACCCTGACAACAGAGACGCCACTGGGAGCGTTCCGCCGTGCCGTGCTTCGCACTTAAAAGCCAATGCCGTTTTGTTCTTTCCTCAGCACCCTTTGTATTGGAATGCCGGAGACGCCATGAGAAGCGCGGCGGTCTCCGCAAGTATCGCTTGCTCCGGCAAGCCGCTTTGCCGCGCTTTGGCGACGTGGGCATCAATCGGTGCGGCGATTGCATTGGTCATTGCGCCCGGAAGCAAAACCTGCGCCAAAGCATCACGGCGTTGCGCGTCGGTTTTCGCGCCAAATGCTTCAATAATTTCACCGAGATTGACCGTTGTATCGGCAAGGGCGTTCGATGCCAACGCCAGCGCAAAGTTCCAGCGCGGCAGCAGCGAACCCGTCCATGCCGCCGCTTTTTCGGGGAAGCCGTCGGGCATAGGCCACTGATACAGCGGCTGTCCCATCGCCTCCAAATGTCGAATAACCCCTTCGCCACCATAAGTATCGGCTCCGGTTGCCCGCAGTGCCGAGATACAGAAATCGAGCGGACGCTTCATAATCGGCTGTGTGTCGTTCTGTTGCGCCAGACCGTCTAAGAGTATCGGGCGCAACATCGCCTTGATGTCGGTATCGTTCTTAAGATAAGCGTTTGCGGCTCTGACGACAATCGCTTCAGGGGCGTGTCCGAGATAGCGGCGGCAGAGTTTGGCACTCAAAAATCGCGCCGTTGCCGGATGCATTGCCAACTTCTCCAAGATCGCATCGCCGTCTTTTTGATTGCCGTTCGGGACAAGACGCAGATTCAGAAACGGGATAAACTTTTCGCCCTGATCGTGCTGATTGCGATTGAACATAAACTGTCCGCGCTGAAATCCTTCTTTGATCGTCCAGCCTGTAAATGCCCGCGCCACTTCCTGAATATCGCGCAGGGTATAACCGCTTTTGACGCCGACGGAGTGGAGTTCCAGCAGTTCGCGGGCATAGTTTTCATTGGCGACGCCTTTTTTATTCTCTTTGTTGTCCAGATATTGCAGCATCGCCGGACTGTGCGCGGAGTGAACCAGCATCTCGCGGAAGTTGAACAGGGCAAACTGCCGGATCGTGCGCTCGATCTCGACGGGAATCAGAATGCGCCCATCTAATTTCAGAGCATAGAGATTGAAATGGTTCGTCCAGAAGTCGGCAAGCGTTTCGCGCAGTTGGAATTTACTGTAAACGCCGCGCAAAATGACCGCTTGCTGTGTTTCGATAACGAGCTGCTCATCGGGCGTATCGTGCAGTCGTTCCGGTGCGTCCTGCTGCATCTGCTGCGTATCGAGGGCGTTGACGCGCCATGCCACCGCCGGATGATCGGGAAAGGTTTCGACGGGCTTGAATCGTTCCGGTGTGCCGAAAATTTGCTGTTGATAGTTGCTGAACAGACCTTCTTCGATCTCTTTGTACTGAACGCTCCCTAACTGTTCCTCAATCCAACCTGCCGCGCCCATCTCCGCAACTCGTGCAACGTCGCCCGGACGCGCTCCAAACCCCACACGGTTTAGGACATTGACGGCGGCAGTGAGTTTGGCGTTATCTGTCGGCAGTGGCGCAAATTCCGGCTTCGTCGCTCCTGTGACACGATTAAGTTGGTTTTGCACTGTCCCACAGCCAGCGAGCGTGACAGTCGCAACTGCTGCCGTTCCAACGACGAGAGGGGAAGTAGAGGAAACAGTTTTGTCTCTCCTTCTCCCTTTCTCCTCTTCGCCCACTCTTTTTCCTGCTTCCATAGTGCCTCACTTTTAGTGCAAATCGTAGGACGGCGCGGGAGTAACGGGCGGAGCAATCACCTTATGGCGGGTTCGAATCGCGCTCCAACCGGCTCCCAGCGCAAAGACTAAAGCAATCGGAGCGAACAAGAACCATCCGATGATCGGGAAGCCGATTGCCAGACTGTAAACGACGCTGCCACTCGCCAACGAGAAGAATGAGGTGCGGGTCTCCTGCATCTCACTGATACGCCGTCCCATCAAATGCGCGGTTCCGGCTCCACCCAACACGACGATACCAAGCAGAAGCAAGGTAAAGCCGAATGCAGCCAACTTGATCAATGGAAATGGAAGATTCTGCAAGACAAGACTGAATATCAGCAGTGCAAGCACTCCCAGCCCCTTGAGAAAACTCTTCTTCGGATCGGTTTCGAGTGCATATTCTGCCCGCTTGGTATGAACAGGGAACAGCAGGGCAGTCGTGAGCAGCAGCCCGCCCCATGTGGCGATCAATGCCAACACAAACATCGTAAATCCTTGAACCTGTGCCAATGTCATTTCGTTTTCCTCCCCAATGGTGTTACATTCCAGCCATGAACCAAATCACACTCTCTTTGTACCCTGCATTACCTGTGCCGAGTCTATAGCCGTTTCACGAAAATCGCCGGAATTCTGCGTCTTGTGGCGCAATTCACAACCGCACTGTGAACTGTGGCGCACAAACTCGGTTTGAGAACGTAAGAAGGGAAGCCCGCGAACATTTGAGGGCGATTACTCTTGAAGGAGACCAACGAAGAAAGATGGAAACTGTAAAAATTCTCATTGCGTTTTATTCCCGCAGTGGCAACACCGCCACGCTCGCCGAAGCCATTGCCGAAGGCGCGAGAGCCGAAGGAGCCGAAGTGACCCTGCGCCGCGCCGATGAACTGGTTTCGGAGCAGATTATTGCGAGTGTGCCGGGCTGGAAAGAGAGCCGCGAGAAGCTCAAGGCGAAGTATCAACCTCCGACTGCCGCCGATGCCGAAGCCGCAGACGCCATTCTTTTTGGAACGCCGACACGCTTCGGAAATGTCTGCTCGGAACTCAAGGCGTATATGGATTCGCTTGGCGGTTTATGGATGAAAGGCGCGTTGGTCAATAAAGTCGGCGGCACGTTTGTTACGACTTCGAGTACACACGGCGGCAATGAAACCACTCATCTCACGATCTATAACGTCATGGCGCATTTGGGAATGATCATCGTTCCGCCCGGCTACAGCGATCCGATTTACTTCCAAGCGGGTACGCCGTATGGAGCCAGTTCGGTTTCGGGAGCCGCCAGCGATCAGCCGCCGACAGAAAACGATCTGATTGCCGCACGTCATCAAGGCAAACGCACCGCTCAAATCGCCGCCAAACTGAAAGCATAGGGAACAGGGAACAGGACAATGCAAAACTGATCCACGAAAGAACACGAAATCAACACGAAAAC
>CAZPZP010000612.1:0-3233 GCA_964591025.1 uncultured Chthonomonadaceae bacterium | reverse complement strand
ATTATCACAGAATTGCCTTATGATTTGAGCGTGACAACGGTTGCGCCGTCTCCGCCTTCGCCCTCGATACCCAAGCGGTACGACCCCACCGCCGGGTGACCGCGCAAAAACTCCTGCACCGCACTCCGCAACGCCCCCGTTCCCTTCCCATGAATGATCCGCACCTGCCCGATATTCGCCGTATACGCATCGTCAAGATACTTGTCGAGAAGCGGCATCGCCTCATCCACACGCATCGCCTTGAGCATCAATTCCGGCGCAATTTGCAGAGCCTTGCGAAGCGTGATCTCCCCTGCCCCGCTCGTCTGCAATCGCTGTGGCGCGACTTCGACTGCTTTCAACGGACGCAACTGCTCCAGCGGAAGTGTCGCCCGCATCGAACCCAACTGCACCGCCACAACGCCGTCTTTCGGATTTTCCAAAAGTTCCCCGTCCATGTTCCACGACACAACGCGCACCCTATCGCCTGACCGAAACACATGACCGGGGTCACTCGGCGCGAGATCTTCGACAGGCAGCGCGTCTTTCTCTTTGAGAGCGTCATACGTCTCGCCGCGCAGTTTGCCGAGTTTCTTCCCAACGCCTGTCGTTTGGCGTGCGCCCTTGTTCATCCGCTGAAGTTCTTTGACGAGATTATCAGCCCGCTCCTGCGCTTTATTCAGAACCAATCGTGCCTCTTCCTGCGCCTGCTGCCGAACCGTGCGCTGAACCTCGGCGATCTCTCTCGCCCGCCTCTGATATTCGTCCCGCAGACTGTTCGCCTCGCGCCGTGATCGTTCTGCCTCCTTCAACGCTTCGGAAGCGGCTTTGCGGCTCTTCTCGATCTCCTGAAGGAGTTCCGTTGTCTCGATCTCTCGGTGTGATAAAAACTGCCGTGCATCGTTTGTGATCGAATCGCGTAGTCCAATCCGCGACGCGATATAAAACGCTTGCGAGGAACCCGGCACACCGAGCAGCACTTTATAGGTCGGCGAAAGCGTCTCTTTATCGAACTCCACCGACGCATTTTCGACGCCCGCCCGCGCATACGCATAATCTTTGAGTTCGCCGTAGTGCGTGGTCGCCACAACCCGCGCCCCCCGCGCCATGAAGTGATCGAGCAGAGCCTTTGCCAACGCCGCGCCTTCCGCCGGATCGGTTCCCGAACCCACTTCGTCCATCAAAATCAGCGCGTTATTGCCCATCGCCTCGGTGATTCGCACCAAGTTCTTGAGATGTGCGCTGAACGTGGACAAACTTTGCCGAATGTCCTGCTCATCGCCAATGTCGGCGAAAATCTGGTCGAACAGGGCAATTTCGCTGTCAGGGTGAGCAGGAATCTGCATTCCGGCGAGCGTCATCAGGGTCAGCAAGCCGAGCGTTTTGAGCGTCACGGTTTTGCCGCCCGTATTTGGTCCCGTGATGAGCAGAGTCGTGAAGCGTTCGCCGAGTTCGATGTCAATCGGCATAACGGGCGGCACAAGAAGCGGGTGACGTGCATCCCGCAATTTGACGATACCGCGCCGATTCAGAGTCGGTTCTGTCGCTTGCATCTCCTCTGCCAGAACCGCCTTCGCATGAATCACATCAAGATGCCCCAAAATCGAAACCATGCGCTGCATCTCGTCATAATAACTCCCCACAAGGCGGGACAGATCGCGCAGAATGCGGTCAACTTCCTGCTCCTCCTTGAGTTGAAGCTGCTTGTATTCGTTGCCCAAATCTACGGTGGACGCCGGTTCGATAAACACAGTGGCTCCCGACGACGACGCATCATGCACAATGCCGCCAAAGAGTTTCGCATATTCCGCCTTGACCGGAATACAGTAGCGTCCCTCGCGAATCGTGATCACGCTCTCCTGAACGTATTTGCTTTTGTCGGAACTGAGCAGCGATTGAAGGCGATCATTGAGACGGTTATGAGTGATTTTGAGCGTGCTGCGGACACGCGCAAGTTCAGGCGACGCACTATCACGGACATCGCCGCCCTCCGAAATGCACTCGTTGATTCGCTGTTCCACAATCTGCATCACGGGCAGGTTGGTTCCCATTTCGCCAAGCATGGGGCATTCTTCGCGCCGATTCAGCAGAAACTGGCGCAAACGGCGTGCCGCTCCCGTGGTGTGCATGAGGTCGAGGAGTTCTGTCGGGGACAGGCGCGTTTCGATGCGGGCGCGTTCCAGAGTCTCACGCACATCTTTGATGCCGCCCAGAGGAATTCCACCGCCCTCATCGCGCAGGTGGCGTGCTTCGCGGGTCTCTTGCAAGCGGCGCACAACCGTTTCGGGATAAGGCAAGGGCATAAGTTCGGACGCAAATTCGCGCCCGATGCCGTTGGAGGTGTGCGCCATCAATTTCTCGATGACCTGCCGATATTCTAAAATGGAGAGGGAATGTGCGTCCATTGTCCTGTGACCTGTCTCTGTGTTTCGCCGAAATTTTCGAGTGCGGGGAACCTGCTCCATTATACGCCGAATCGCGTCCGATTGCGCCGCTCTCTTTTCTTACGTTTGGGGCACCGCGAATGCTAAAGAGACAGAAGCAGGAGATCAAACAGAGGGCTTCAACTCGATGTCTGTGACGGTATAGCGTTTGCGTTTGGGCGGCAGAGTTTGCGTGACGATGACCTGCCGATTAAGAAGGCGTCCCAATATCTCTTCCGAGAATCCCGAAGCGAGGTGGAGTGCGGCTTGACTGCCGTTTGCTTGCTCGATCCGCAATTGTTTGCGGTCTAAGTCGATGGCGCGGAGTGTTCCCTCGACAGTTTCAAGGGGGACTGCGATTGCTTGCTTGTTCCTTTTAGGAAGACTTTTTGAGAGAAACTTTTGATTTTGGATACGTAGTAAAAGTTCTTCTAATTTTTCTCGGTAGTAATCTTCGCCAATCTCATCGCCTAAAAGTTGATGTGCTAAGCGCGAAGCCGCATTCAGATCGTTGCCGCGAAAATACAGAACGGCGGCACTCAATCCATAGGCGGCAAGCGAGCGTTTGCGCTCCGAAGGAAGCTGCTGGATATAGTCATGCTGAATCTGCGCTGCCTGCAAAAACAGACGCTGTGCAATCTCGAAATTTTGCTTGCGAAGGGCTTCTTCCGCTTGCACGATAAAATTTTGGGATTGTTCGTAAGCCATCTCAATTTTCCTCTTGCAGACACTCCTCTTGATTATACGCCAACTTGCATCCAAATTTCCTATATTCGCGGCGTCCGGGTGCGGAGCAAATTTGGAGCAATTCCGGGTACAAGAACGTACCCG
>CAZPZP010000611.1:0-3238 GCA_964591025.1 uncultured Chthonomonadaceae bacterium | reverse complement strand
CTTGGTGGCATCTTCCCCTGAATTGAGGGAGCGTTCCACTGCTCTGGTGGAACTTACTCCGGCGCGGTGGAGGGTTCCACGAAGTCGGTGGAATACTCCCATGATTTAGTGGAAACTCTTTTTGCGTTTTGATCACTGTATGGCGAAATTGCATTTGATGTGGTTACTGTAAATTCGGGTAGACTCTATCAAATACTTTGTTGTGGAGATTTGTAGAGTGTATTTGATGTATGTGGATGAAAGTGGAGATGCGGGGTTAACTGGCTCTCCCTCACGATATTTTGTGCTTACTGGTCTTGTTGTACATGAACTACGTTGGCAGACTTACTTGGATCAGCTTCAAAATTTTCGGCGGCGCATGAAAACCCAGTATGGTTTGCTTATTCGCGAGGAAATCCATTCTGCAAAAATGATTACAAAACCAGGAGATTTGGCAAGAATACCGAAACATCATAGGCTCTCCATCATTCGAGAGTATGCGGACGAGTTGGCAAATATGAGCGATCTCAATATTATCAATATCGTTGTAGATAAGCAACGTCCACGTCAAGCCGGATATGATGTGTTTGGAATGGCATGGAAAACCCTGATACAAAGATTCGAAAATACAATATCACGTCGAAATTTCCCCGGTCCGCAAAACGCAGATGAGCGCGGTATGCTTTTTCCTGATCATACTGACGATAAGAAGCTCACCCAACTACTCCGAAGCATGAGGGTATATAACCCTATCTCTCATCAGCAACAATTCGGACAAGGATACAGAAATATCAAATTACAGTCTATTGTAGAAGATCCTAATTTCCGAGATTCCGCTCACTCTCTTTACATCCAATCCGCTGATTTGGCGGCATTTCTACTTTATCAACACCTTGCTCCTAATTCCTATATGAGGCAAAAGTCGGGGCAAAATTACTTTGAGCGTCTGCAACCTATTCTATGCACGAAAGCATCGAGTAGCAATCCACGCGGAATAGTCCATCTATAAAAATAAAAAGAGGAACGGCATTTCTGCCGCTCCCCGGTTGGATCCTACTTACTGCGGTTTGCCGAGTTTCAGATCACATCTTTATATACGAGTTCTTAGTACCCGATGTTTGGCTCTCGTGTCAATACTTGGAGCATATTTTTGTACGTTCAAGAGAATTATCGGGGTATTTCTCCTATACTGTATCGATCAAAAATAAAAGAGGCAACTTTGCCCGCCAATCTTACAAACTCCCAAAGCGTCTGCTGTGTCCCAAACGCGGCAAGCGCGTTTTTGTGTCAGTTGGCGAGAACGGGAAAAGACGGCAGGGCGCGACGCGGTGGGTGGGGCGGGGAACTGTCCGGCGGGGGATGTGTGGTAGAATAGAAACGAGGGAAAATCTTCGGGTATGGGGATAAGCCATGATCAGCACCGTTTGGGCGATTGTTCACGAAGGTCGAATTGAGCCGCTGGAAAAAGTCACTGCACCAGAAGGTACGCGGGTTTTACTGACTTTGCTTTTGGAAGATGAGTCTGATTTCTGGAGCCGTGCCGGTTCTGCGTCGTTGGATGAAGTTTGGGACAATGCGGAGGATGATCGGTATGCCGAACTTCTTGAAGCATGAGATTGTGCTGGTGCGGTATCCGTTCTCCAATTTGACAAGCGCGAAAGTGAGACCTGCGGTTGTGGTGAATGCAAGCCATAGTTCGCAGGATTTGCTGATTGTGCCATTGACGAGCCGAACTAACGGACTGCTGGCGGGTGAGTTCGTTCTGACCGACTGGTAGAAAGCGGGACTGAATCTTGAAAGCGCGGTCAAGCGCGGCATTTATACGGTTCAGGAAACTTTGGTGAGCAAACTCATTGGGACGCTGGAACCAAACGATGCGGCGAAGTTGGAGCAATCCCTGCGTGGCTGGCTGGATTTGCCGTAGAAAACGAGAGGCGGGCGGTAAGGCATAGGAGACTTTGCCCAATAACCTCACAAATTCCCGAAGCGTCTGCTGTATCACGAGCGCGGCAGACGCTATTTTTGTGTCCGTTGGTGAGAACGGGTAAACTGGCAGGGCGCGACGAGGCGGGTGGGTCGGAGAACCGTCCGGCGGGGTTGTGTTAGGGAAGAGTCCAGTCTAATATATTGAGGTTGTTGACGTGCTGAAAATGATTGTCGTGGGTGACGAGGGTTGCGCCGATGGCAAGCGCAGTCGCGGCAATCCAAACGTCGTTGAGCGGAATCATCGTTCCGGCGTTCTTGAGTTCCGAGCGTATCTGCCCATAAATTATGTTGATGTCTTGGGACGACTGAATGACGCCGCTGACTTTGTCAAATGCTTTGTCACCGGAGGCGCGAATTTCGGCTTTTGACTTGGCGCTCTTGGCGTTGTGATAACCATACTCCCATTCGCCGACGGTGACAAAACTGATAAAAACCTCGTCTTCGGCGGCGATGCCTTGCAGGTTCGTCATGACTTGTGGGTTGCTGTCGGAGACGAACGAATAGGTGTCGGAGTCGAGCAGATAAGTTTTAGCCAAGGTGTTCCTCTCTGGCTTCGCGGATGTCTTTCCTCAGTTGTTCGGCGGTTTCGGGCGAAAGGTGTGGACCTTCTGCCATGTATTCGAGCAGACGGTCACGGACGCTTTTTTTCGGCTCTGTTTCGGGCTGATTTTGCTGCTTGAGACGGGCAATCTCCTGCTCCATTGCGGTCATCCGCTGTTCGAGGGCTTCGATGGTTGCAGTCGGCATAGGGTTCTTCTCCTGTTCGGGGCAATGGTTTGATTATACCACAGCGTCGAAGGAGGCACGAGCGCGGCAGACGCTTTTGTGTGTCCGTTGGTGAGAACGGGTTAATCGGCAGGGCGCGACACGGTGGGTGGGGCGTTGGGGAAAGCGACGGGCATGAGCCGTGATCATTGCACCACCGGAGAGATTGGCTGACAGCGGCGAATGTTACGGCGTAAGGGAGGCAATTCTTTCTCAAGTGCTGCGATTTCTGCCTCTTCCCGTTCCATTTCTGCAATCGTCTGATCCAAACGCGCCAAATACGCCTCTTTCCGGGCGATCAGGGTTTCCCATTAGACCTCTTGCGTAAGTCGGGTACAAGAACGTACCCGACTCAAAAACAGACGTCCTACGGACGAAATTCCCCTGCTTTTCGAGTGCGAAGCACGGCACGGCGGAACGCCCCCAGCAGAGAAATTCATTTCGCTGGACTTATGCAAGAGGTCTATTGACGATTATGCTCTTCCAATTCCCGCAGTTCGAGACGCTG
>CAZPZP010000610.1:0-3239 GCA_964591025.1 uncultured Chthonomonadaceae bacterium | reverse complement strand
GTTCTCACCAGAAACGTACCCCCGGCAAGGCTCGAACTTGCAACCTACCGCTTAGGGTTCGTAAATTTTTAACTTCCCGCACCTTGTGACAGCGTGGTATTGGGAGTGAAGGAGATTATATATTTACGAACCCTTAGAAGGTGGTCGCTCCCCTTAACCGCTCTATAACCCTTTTTTGAGGTGTCATCAGCACGCTCATTTTTTTGCAACTCGACCTAAGATTTTTGCGTATCGTTAAGCGGGTTAACAACTAAGGAACTGTAAAAGTATAACTTCCCGGCTTCATAGGTCAAGACAAGACAGGATTCGGGAAGTTATACTTTTACAGTCACTAAGCGATCCAAGAAAGAGCAATGCCTTTGTACCGATACATCGTTTCTCTCCTTTTACTGAGCCTCCTGCTTGCCCCTCCTTTGTCTGCCTATGGACAGGGAATTCAAGCAACCGTCACCGTCGCGCCCGATAAGGAGTATGCTGTCAATGGAGTAAGCGACATTCAGCCAATTATGAGCGTGGTGGCGAATGGTGGAAGTCGGGGCAAACATATTGCTGAAACCCGCGAATTGAACCTGCCCGGTACACGCCTTTATCTTTGGGTCAGCGAAGAGGGATTTTGGCAGCAACTGCCTAAGACGATGCCGCAGGAGGAGAAAGTCGCACGTTTTCTTGCGCTTGATTTCGACAGTATCGTTCCACAATGGTTTGACCGAGGGCTGAAAATTGAGGCGGCAACAGGACGCCGAAAGGCAAATGTGGAGCCTACTTCGCAATTCCGGCAGCTGGAACTGCTGGAAGAATGGAACGCGAAAAAAAATATCGTGCTTCATCTGGGGCAATCTCACCCACGCACATCTGCCGACTTTGCCCCTTACGGACGCTATTACCGCGCCTGTCTGCGGGAGATCCGCAAACGCTTTCCCGACCTCAATGTGCGATTTGTCATGCTTTACAACGAGCCGGATTATGAATATCCTCGCGTGTGGGAAAAACGCACCAAGTCCGAATCAATTGCTTTTTTGTATCAATTCTTCACGTCGCTGCAAGCAGACATTCACAAGGAGTTTCCGCAGATAACCCTCATTGGTCCCGGCATCGCCAACTTCACAAATTGGGCTAATCGCAAGGACTGGACGCTTCCATTTCTTCAGCAACAGCCTGAAGCGAAGTATTTTAATGCTCAGGTCTACACTGACCGTTTTGAGGATTTGCTGGCTTGGACTTCCCTGCTGCAAGCCGATTCGCTTCGCCTCAAGGGTCAGCGCATTCCTGCTGTTATCACCGAGTTTAACGTAGATTTGAGCAAGCCAGCGGAAGACTGGTGGCAGGACAAGTATCATGTGCGGCGCGTACATAACGAGGCAGAAGTTTTGTTCCGTATGATGGAACGCCCAGATCTTTTCGCGTTCAAGTCCTATTTCCTGTACTTGTGGCAAGGAGACTTCCGGTGGGCGCAAATGTGGCTGCAGCACGACGGGAAGGAAGAATCTGCGCCGACCTACAAACTGTTTCACGTATTGCGGTATCTTCGCGGCAAGCGTGTCTACAGCGCGGTGAACCGTGAGAGCAGTCCCATCAGGACGATTGCCGCTCGGAACGGGAGCGAACTGATTGTCGCTTTGTTCAACTCCGACACCAACACACAGACTATACAACTGCGCTGCCCTTTACCGCAAGGTAAAACAGTCGCTTCCCTTACCGAAGAGGCTCTCTTTTATCAGAAATCACAGGAGAAGTTCGTGTCCCGCGTCACCCCTCTGTCCGCCCTGCCCAAAAGTCTGCGTCTGCTGCCGGGAGAAGTCCGAACGCTGCGCTGGAAAATTTTCGAGGGTGATACCCTAAAGAAATGGAATGAGCAGGAATACTACGCGCCGGAGACCGCTCTTTCGGCACAGAGGGGAAAGGGGTCGGTCACCTTGCGAGCGCGGACGGTGCGGAAAAACGAGGTCGTCTTTTTACGGACGGCGATCTATCTGCACGACACGCAAGCAACGCAAAAAATGACATGGCGGCTCAACGGTCATGCAGTAGAACAGCGTGCATCTTTGCCTACTGGATACAAAAAAGCGCAGCCGATCCTTTACATAGAAAAGGCGGTTCCGGCAAATTGGGTTCAATCGCAGAACGTCCTCCGCTTCGAGACACAGCAGGACACGCCATATCGTATCATGTTTGCTTCCCTGATATTTCGTCCTTCTTCCAACGCAGCCGCCTACGTCCCTGCCGCGATACATTCCATAACCGGAGTGGTTGCCAATAAGAAAACGTCACAGACCGCAGAGCGCAAGCCGGACATAGCCATCTTTGACCACAGAAAGACGGAAGGTTGGATTTTCCCCACGCAGTCACCAAACGACGCGGCGGGTTTGCATCTTCGCAACAATGGGCAAGTGCTGTTGCTGCGTGATTCACTTCATACTCATCAAGACGTACAAGGTATGACTACAGTCACAACGTTGCGGGGCTTTGAGAAGCTGACTTCTCCGGTGGCGGGAGCAGACAGGGGCAATACGCGGTTTATTGTCAACGCCCGCTTGTTTTGGACGCCGAAGCTGCCGGAAGGCTATCTTGAACCTTACACGATGAGCGATGTCCTGACGTTTCTGGTCGAGTATCGGGAGGGAGAACGTCTGCGCTTGACTCTGTTCAGCAAAGTCAACGGCAAGGACGGCTTTGGCAACAGACTGTGGACAGGAGTGCTGGAAGTTAACGAGTTGCCCTTGAGTATCAGCGTCTGGTTCAATGCGAGTGATTATCGTCTTCGCTTCGACAAGCCGGTTGAAACCGCAGACGGTTCCCTCTCTGGTCAGCACGGCTTGCCCACAGAGTTATGGCATCAGCCTGTGCGTTATGGTGTCAAATCCGTCTATGGTGGGGTTCCGGGAAACGCGGTTATCCAAAGCGTGCGTATCCGTTATGGAAAATAAAGATTCCACTATTATAGGCGTAGGATTTTACATTTATCGAGGCAGAAGTATCTAAGCGTGACATGAAAGGACAATCACCGATTGGCGGTACTTGCCCATTAAGGTGAAACCTAAGGTGAACAAAACCAAGCGCAGACATAAGAGGCGCACCGTTAAAATACTTCGCGGTCTCGGTTTCATGCTGACCGCATAGATGAACCAAGCAACACAAACAAAAACGTGCCGCGAAAATTGTTGTTCGTGTCGCAAAATTCGTGATGAGGTAAACTGGCATATCTTCTGATTTAGGAGTTAGCCATGTCTCATATCCAACTC
>CAZPZP010000609.1:0-3243 GCA_964591025.1 uncultured Chthonomonadaceae bacterium | reverse complement strand
AATTTATTCCGCTGGTCTTAATATGGTGGAACGACCTCTGCACGATAGATTCATTCCGCTGGATTGAAATGACTTATGCAAGAGGTCTAATCAATATAGACAAACTCGTTCGCGCTCAAGAGAGCAAGGCAAAAGTCGGCGGTTGCCTGTTCCTCAGCGGCGGCTACAGGTTTGCCTGTTTTGAGATAGAGAGCCGTCTGGTCTCGCAGGAAGGCTTGAGACGCCGCCTGTTCCTGCGGCTTGGGGCGACGACTCAGGGCAAGCCGATATGCCCATTCGACTCTTGCCTGACTTATCTGATTCTCGGACGGCACAGGGCTGTTCGCGACAGGCTCGACAACGGTTTCTTTCAGAACCCGCAATGCGAAATGGCGAGACTGCGCCGCCAAAAAGCCACTGTTGAGCAAGGCAAGAGCCTGTGTCGCCGTTGTAGACGTGGTGCGTCTGGTGCAGTTTGTCTCCATAACCGGCGCATCGAAGATATTGAGCAGGGTGACGGGCTTCGAGCGGCGCACCAGTAGATAAACCGAACGCCTTCCGCCTTTGTCCTCGCCGATGGGAACGATCTCGCCCGTTTCCAGTGTGGTTTCGTTGACGGGTTCGCCGAACATCTGCAAGTCGAGATTTCCGGCGACGGCAAGCATGGAATCGCGAAGCACTTCGGCTTCTACACGCCGGGGACGTTGCCGCCAGAGTAAGCGATTGTCCGGGTCTATGTGGGCTGCCGGAGCGCGAAACGCCGAGGACTGACGATAAGCGGCACTGGTCACGATGAGGCGATGGATTGCCTTGAGTGTCCACGGTTTGGCACTTCCGCCGACGCCGCGCACCAATTCGGACGCAAGCCAATCGAGCAAATGTTGATTGACAGGAGGCGTGCCGGATCGCCCAAAGTTATCTAAAGAAGCGACAAGCCCTGTGCCGAAGTGATGCGCCCAGATTCGGTTGACAACAACCCTCGCCGTCAGCGGATTGTCGGGGCGCGTGATCCATTCCGCCAATGCGCGTCTGCGTCCTGTGGTTGCCGCACCTGCTTGCGGCGGCAAAATCGTGAAGGGACGACGAGGATCGTTCAGGATAGCCGGAACGCCCGGTTCGACGGGGTCGCCGGGACGTGTCCATTCGCCACGAATCAAAAGCCGTGTGGGCGGTGGGGTGGCGTCCTGATCGTACAATGCGCGTAATTCTATGAGGACAATGCGCTTTTTCTCCTCATTCGCTTTTGCTGTCAGCAGTTCCGCCCGACGTTGTTTGTATTCTGGGAAGGTGGCAGCCAGCGTATCAAGCGATGTTTCCACCAGGGCTTTATATTTCGTAATGAGAGTTTTCTGCTCCGCACTTCGCTTCGCCTCTTCCATACGGGCAGACTGATTCAGCATGGCACGCTCCGCTTCTGGAACTGTTGAGGCTTGAGTATCGAGAAAGCGCAGACGAAAGTCAGCCAATAACACTGCTTGCTTTGTCTCAATGCCTTGAATGTCTGCGGCAACCTGATCATTGACTTCTTTTGCCCGTTTCTGCTCTGCAAGCGCAGCGTTCACGATTTGTCGCCGGTTCGTAGGCAATAGGCTGCCCATTGGTCGAATCGCGCCTGTCAAAATCGCCTGCATCCGATAGTAATCTTTTTGCGAAAGCGGCTCATATTTGTGGTCATGGCAACGGGCGCAGTGCAAGGTCACTCCAAGTGTTGATGAAACGAGTATAGTCTGTGTGTCGTGGAGCATCCGATACTGATATTCAGTAAACTGGTGCGTGTTGAAATCATCACGAGTAGCATCTACGGCAGTGCGGAGGAAACCCGTCGCCGTGATCATCTCTTCGAGTTCCGGCGTCCAGCGTTTGGCATTGCGATAGTCCATGAGTTCATCGCCGGCAATCTGTTCGCGCACAAACCGGTCATAAGGCTTATCGGAGTTGAGGCTGCGGATGACATAGTCGCGGTATCGCCAGGCGTTCGGACGAATTTTATCCTCTTCCAGAACCCCCTCGCTGTCCGCATAGCCTGCCGTATCCAGCCAATGCCGCGCCCACCGTTCGCCATAACGGGAGTCGGAAAGCAGTCGTTCCACCACTTTTGCGTAGGCATTCGGGGTTTTGTCAGCAAGAAAGACATCGACCTCCTTCGGCGTGGGCGGCAAGCCGATCAGGTCGAAGGTGACACGGCGCAGCAAGGTGCGTCGATCCGTGGGGGCAGAGAAGGTCAATCCCTTGCGTTGCAAGGCAGTTAATAGAAAGCGGTCAACGGGGTTTACAGGAGAAACTGCTGCGTCTGTAACTTTCGGAACGGTGGGGCGGACAACAGAGCGGAAAGCCCAATGCCCTGCTTCAGCCGTACTTCCTTTCGCCCCCGCTTTTATCCACTGCGCGACACGGGCAAGTTCTGAAGCGGAAAGCGGCACTGCGGGAGAAGGCGGCATTTTGCCGGACGCAAGCATCTGGTAGAGTATGCTCTTTTCGACGGAACCGGGCATGACTGCCGCGCCGGAATGTCCTCCCTCAAGGATGCGTCCGAGTGTGCGGGCATCGAATCCGGCTTGTGGATGATCTCCTCCATGGCACCCCAGACAGCGTGCACGGAAGACTGGCAGGATGTCTTTCTCATAAGACAGTACGGAAGTCACCTGTTTTTGCGGCAAGGTTCCGGCAAGGCAGAAGGTTACCAGCGCAAAGCCCATGCTCATGGATGCGCCGAGAAATTGCCCGCCTTTGGAAAATCGGATGCTTTTGATCACTTCTTTCCTTGTTTTGCCTCTCCAGATGCAAGAAAGACTTTTCAGACGTCTGACAGCACCCGAATGAATAATGCGTCATTCATGACCAATACTCCTCCTTAATTTTTCAATTGGGGTGCAAGGGAACGCTCCAATAGTGCAGACATTGACAATCACTGTATTTATACCTTTAGTCCTTCCCTGATTTGACGTACAGTGAGTTAAGCCACCACTCGCCTCGTTTCGGGTTGTTGGTTTTGTTGCTCAAACGCTTCGGGGCTGAGATAGCCGAGCGTGGAATGCTTGCGTTTGCGAGTATACCAGATTTCTATCCAACCGAATATCGCCGTGTGAGCATCAGTTCGGGTGGCAAAGCGCGTCCGGTGGATGAGTGCCTTCTTTATCGTGGCAAAGAAACTCTCCGTCGGCGCATTGTCCCAGCAGTTGCCCTTCCTGCTCATGCTGCACACGATTTTCGCGTCAGTAAGAGACTCTCAACAAAAAAATCGTTCCGTTCTTGCATGGTGCGTCC
>CAZPZP010000608.1:0-3249 GCA_964591025.1 uncultured Chthonomonadaceae bacterium | reverse complement strand
CAGAATTTTCCTGAAATCTAACACCTACAACCTCGTCAGCCCATTTTTGTTGTGCCGGGAACCAGTTGGGCAGGGGCGAAGGAGCGGCGAATATCCAAGATGCGGGCTTTGGCGGTCTGCCCGATAGATTTGTATCCGTCCTCGATGTCGAGCATATAGCCGCCCGACCATGCGATACATTTATTGCCCTCTTTGAGCAGCGATTTGGCGATAAAACACTCGACGACTTGGGCGCGGCGATACCCCATCAACTGTTTCTCATACTGCTCGATTTCGCCGACATGAATCGTATATTTCTCGATATGGGCGTCCTCGTCGGCGCGGATATAGATCGCCTTCTGAATATCGCGCTCCAGTTCTGCCACCGTTGCGCCGTCGGGACCAATCAGCAATTCAGCGATTTCGGGATGACAGCTCAGCATAAACGCCTCGCGCTTGAGGTTATTGGGCTGAATGGCTTGGCGGCGCAGATCACGCTCGGCGAGAACGCTCATACTCTCGGCGGTGGGAAGATGCCCGCGCCCTTGGCAGTAGGGACATTCATCGGTTAAGAAGCCCGTGATGGTTTCGCCGGTGCGTTTGCGCGTCATCTCGACCAAGCCAAGCGGCGAGATATTAGAGATTTTGGTACGTGAACGGTCTCGTTTCAGAGCGGTTTCGAGTGTCTTGATGACCATTGTCTTGTCGCGGGCGTTGTTCATGTCAATAAAGTCAATGACGATGATTCCGCCGATGTCGCGCAGTCGTAATTGGCGGGCAATCTCTCCAGCGGCGTCTATATTTGTCTTGACAATGGTTTCGGCGAGGCTGTTGCTGCCCGTGAATTTGGATGTATTCACGTCAATAACCGTCAGGGCTTCGGTTTCATCAATGACAAGCGAGCCGCCGGACTTCATCAGGACTTTGCGGCGCGTCAGTTTGTCGAATTCGTCTTCGATCTTATAGTGATCGAAGATAGGAATCTCGCCGTCATAGAGCGAGATACGCCCCTTGAGTTTCGGACTGAGGGTTTCGATGAGTTCATTGGCGCGTTCGTACTCGGCGGGCTGATCGATCACCAACTTACTTACGTCGGAACCGAACACGTCACGAATGGTTTTATAGAGCAGTGTCAAGTCGGCTTGAACCAGAGCGGGCGCGGAGGCGTTTCGGGCTGTTTCTTGGATATGCCGCCACGTTTTGACGAGAAAATCCATGTCGGATTGAAGTTCCTGTTCGGTTTTCTCTTCCGCTTCGGTGCGAATAATGACGCCGAAACCGGGAATGCGGAGTTTGTCGCCGATTTTTTTGAGACGGTCACGCTCTTTCACGTCTTCGATTTTGCGCGAAACGCCGAGCATATCGTTTTCGGGCATGAGGACAAGGTAGCGTCCGGGCAGGGAGATTCGCGTCGAAACTCGCGCACCTTTCGTTGAGCGAGGACCTTTGATGACCTGAACCAGCAATTCCTGTCCGACGCGCAAAACGTCCTTGATGCGCTGATTGCGGAGTGTCGAGCGGCGAATAGGAGCGGGGCGGCGGGAGGCAGTCGTCATCTCGCCGGAAGTATCAGGAGCGATCTCTTCGATATCCTCTGCGCCCTCCATCGCTTCGACTTCGCCAAGAATGGCATCCACCTCATCGGCATACTCGGCTTCCAAAGCCTCTGTATTTGTAGCAACAGTGTTAGGAACAGTGGACGGCACGGCGGTTTCATCGGCTTTGCGGTCACGGCGTCCGCGTCCGAAACGACTGCGGCGGTCACGCGATTCTTTGGCGGATTCCTGTGCTTGCGGCGGAGCAACCGTTCTTTTGTCGATCATCAGGTCTTCGGCTCCGGGCAGAACGTCTCCGACATAAAGAAAGGCGTTGCGCTCTATTCCGATGTCGACAAATGCGGCGTCCATACCTTGCAGGACGTTGGCGACGCGGCACTTATACAGGCTTCCGACGACTCGTTCAGCGCGTTCGATGTGCATTTCGACGAGTCTGCTGTCTTCCATGACCGCGATACGGGTTTCGCGATCCCCGACATTGACATAGATTTCTTTCGTGAGTTGCGACTCTTTGTTCATAATCAAAATTTCCTTTTGCCATCGCACTGTTTCGTTTCGCGGGTTGTCCGTTTTGTGCCGAAGAGTTCATATACGCCTTTGTGTTGGCGGGCGAACCCTCGAAAATACGGAAATCGGGCGGCGAAATCGGGCGCGTTATGGCGCAGTTTTTTGGATAAGCCGGACACGCTGGGCGCGTCTCAGGCACAATTCGGGCAATTCTTGGGCGAGTGCGGCAATGACTTCGGCGGGTTTTGCCGTTCCGCTCTCGCCCTGTCCCACAATCATCGTGACGGCGCAGTGTCCGTCGTTGGAGAAGTCTTCGGGCATTGTTGTGAGGGCGTAAATGTTGGGGCGCAGATTGATTTCCTTTTTGCGTCCCTCTTTTTCACGCACAACGAGTATGGTCTCTTGCGCCATAAAGCGGGCAATGGCAGTTTCGATGTCTGCAAAGGCGGTTTCGGGCGCAAGAATGCAAGAGACTTTGTATTCGCCCCGATCATAGAGCGAGAGTTTTTCGCGCAGGTCATTGGGTTCGAGAATGTCACACTCATGGAACCGAATGCCAGGCGGAAGGGCGGCGTTGAGTTTGTCCAAAATGGCGGCGGGTTCGACTTCTTCGGTAAGTTCGACGATCATGATCTCGTTCGCGCCGGTGATGCCGACACTGAGGGCGGGCGAGAATGCCAATTTTTCGCGGGGATTGAAGCCGCCGGAGAAGGCGATAGGAAGGGCGGCGCGTCGAACGGCGCGTTCGAGGGTGCGAAGGATATCGAGGTGACCGAGCCAGCGAACGGACTCGCCTTTTTCAAAGAGAAGAAAGTATTTTGCCATGCGGACGCAAACTGATTTTCTGCACTTACTCCCGAACGCCGCTCCTCATTTATTGGTGCTGTCGCGCAAGAGTCAAAATGTGACAATAGAATTGTACCGTATTTGTGCCGAAACGACAATATACGCGGGGAATTTATCTATTGCGCGATTATGGCAAAGCGGTGAGCGTACCAATACTGTTAGCACGCACGGGAACATTAGGAAGATAATCCAGCATCAGCAGCATACCAAGCAGAGCGTCTCCCTCAAGAGAGGGAACAGGAACAATACGATCTCGACCCTCCCATTCGATATCGTCTCGTGGCAAATAGACCTCTTGCAAGAGTCCAGCAGAATAAATGTCTGCGTGCAGGTCTCGTTCCGCCGTGCCGTGCTTCGCACT
>CAZPZP010000607.1:0-3254 GCA_964591025.1 uncultured Chthonomonadaceae bacterium | reverse complement strand
GGAAGTCAAAGTGACAGAAGCGTTTGAGTGAGTTCTGTCAGAGCAATCTCTTTTTGCTCCTTCGTCGCCTGATTACGCAGCCCCGCCGTTCCCTTCGCGATCTCGTCCTCGCCCAAAATGACCAAGTATCGCGCCCCCAAATCATCAGCGCGTTTTGCCTGCGCTCCGAATTTGCTGCCGGGACGATAATCCATATCGGACGCGATTCCCGCTTGCCGCAACTCCTGCAAGATTTTCACCGCCGCCGGACGAGTCACTGCCGCATTACCCAAAGTCACCACAAAAGCAGTCGGGCGTTCATCGGCAAGTTCGGGCATAATGCCCAAAGCATCCAAAACCAGCAGCAATCGCTCGGTTCCCAAACCAAAGCCGATCCCCGGCAAAGGCAAGCCGCCGCACTGCTCGACCAACTGATCGTACCGCCCGCCGCCGCCGAGGGCGTTCTGCGCCCCCAGATTGTCACTGACAATCTCGAACGTCGTCCGCGTATAATAATCGAAACCCCGAACCAACCGGTGATCGATCACATACGGCACGCCCGCAGTATCCAAATAAGACAGCAGTGTGTCGAAATGAGCGCGGCTCTCGGCGTCTACCGAATCGAGCAATTTCGGCGCGTCCGCCAGCAGTTCAATCTCGTTCTCATCTTTGGTATCCAACAGCCGCAGCGGATTGATCTCGAAACGGTTTTGCGCCTCTTTGCTCATTTTGCCAAGAAACGGACGCACAAACTCTTTTAACTTTTCGCGATAAATGGCTCGCGACTCAGAAATTCCGAGCGAGTTGACCTTCAGCGTCTGTTCCGTAATGCCCACCTGCCGATAAAACTCCATTGCCAACAGAATGACCTCGGCATCAATCGCAGGATCGGCACTGCCAAATACTTCCGCGCCAAGCTGCTGATGCTGGCGGTAACGTCCCTTTTGTCCGTGTTCATAGCGAAAATGCTGGCTCTGATAATAGAGTTTCAGCACGGGATTGGTCGCGAATAGCCCATTTTCGATGCACGCCCGCACAACAGGCGCGGTTCCTTCCGGTTTCAGCGTGACGGCGTGTTCGCCCTTGTCCAAGAACGAATACATCTCCTTCGAGACAATATCTGTTGCTTCACCGACACTGCGCGTAAACAGAGCGGTCTCCTCAAGCATCGGCGTTCGTATTTCGCGGTATCCAAACCGTCGGCAGGTCTCCCGAAACGTCTCCTCAACGGCTCTCCATTTCACACTTTGCTTCCAACTATCTTCCGGCTTATCCGGCAGTATGGGCAGCACATCATAAAAATTCGTCAGGCGTTTATAGTTCATCTCAAATTCCAACTTCTATGATGATCCACGAAAGAACACGAAAAAAGACAATATGACTATACAGAACATGGAAATAATTTTGTATTCGTCTTTCTAAATTGTGCATTGTTTTCGTGATTTTTCGTGTGTTTCGTGGATCAGATTTTGCCTTGAGCGGCGTTTAACGTATTGCGGAGCAGAAGGGCAATTGTCATGGGACCGACTCCGCCCGGAACCGGCGTAATCCACCCCGCGACCCTTGCCGCCGACTCGTAGGCGACATCGCCGACATCGTGGTTTTTGTCCGCGACGCGGTTATAGCCCGCATCGAGAACCGCCGCGCCCGGCTTGATCATTTCACCCGTGATAAGTTCGGCACGCCCGACTGCCGCGACCAGAATATCGGCTTGGCACGTATAATCGGCAAGATTGGGAGTGCGCGAGTGGCAGATCGTCACGGTGGCATTGCGATTGAGGAGCATCATAGCAACTGGCTTGCCCAAAATAATACTGCGCCCGACAACAACGGCGGATTTGCCTTCAATGGGAATTGCGTAGCGGTCTAAGAGTTCAATAATTCCTGCGGGAGTGCAGGACGGAAACGCCGGTTCGCCATTGATGAGACCGCCAAGACTTGAGCGGCTGATTCCATCAATGTCTTTTCCGGGCGAAACTTTGTCTAACACTGCCGGTTCATGAAGATGCTTTGGCAAGGGATGCTGCACCAAAATTCCGCTGACAGTCGGATCGGCGTTGAGTTGCGCGACCAATTCCTCTGCCTGTGCTTGCGTGCAATTTTCGGGCAGGCGATGCACAGACGATCCCATGCCGACCCACTTGCACGCCTTCTGCTTCATAGCCACATAAGTTTCGGAGGCGGGATTCGCGCCGACCAAAACAGCGGCAAGGTGCGGCGTGATTCCTTTTGCCGCGATCAACGCCTTGACCCCTGCGGCAACCTCGCTGCGTATCGTTTTCGCCGTTGCGGTTCCGTCCAAAATGACCGCGTTACTCATCGGGCGTACTCTCCTCACTTTCAGGAATCTCTTCGATGTCAGCGACTTCCTCTTGTTCAACAGACTTTAGTTTGACCGGATTTTTGGCTCCGATTTTGGTTGCCAACGCGCCCAAAACGCCGTTCACAAATCGCCCCGATTCGCCAGTACTGTATTTTTTTGCCAACTCTACTGCCTCATTGATACTCACTGCTGCCGGAACATCGGGCAGAAACAGCATTTCGCAACCCGCAATCCGCAGGATATTGCGATCCACAATCGCCTGTCTCTCGATACTCCAACCTTCGGTTAATTCGGCAAGCGCGATGTCGATTTCGGCTTGCTTTTCCTGCGTGCCGCGTGCGATGGTCAGCGTAAAACTTGCGGTTTGGAGCCAGTCGGATAGTTGCTTTTCCACCATATTGCTGACTTTGTGCCAATAAGCGATTTGGACTTTGTTGAATTCCTCCTGCTTGGCAAAAACCAAAGCGCGGGCGTCAGTCGCCGGAACACCATCGCACGCAACAGCACATTCGCGCACAAAATCGAACGCTCGCTCCCAAAGCGTCATTTCCAGCAAGTTCACCAAATCGGCGCGGATGCGGATTACGGCACGGACTGCCGCGACCTCTTCATTCTCTGTTGACACGCCACCCGGCAAAAGAGTTGCGGTATCGAGCGTTGGCATCAGCAAAACCGGAATGTTGGCGAGAATTTTTTTCAGTTCCTGTCCCGGTTTTTTGCGGCGCAGTTCAGCAGGAGCGACTCCGCGAAAGACTTCAATCAGCATGGATTCCTGCCAGAGTGGAGCCGACGCCAACAAATGACGGACGCGCTCGGTGATCGCCCGAAAATCGCTCGGCGCAGTTTCGGCAGCGTGAGGTTCGAGGGCGCGTGTCAACTCCTCAAGAATAATCTCTTCGGCGGCAGAACCGCTGGCAGTACGCGAACCCCGCTGAACAAACTCACGCCGCAA
>CAZPZP010000606.1:0-3266 GCA_964591025.1 uncultured Chthonomonadaceae bacterium | reverse complement strand
TGTGTTCAACAAATCGCCTTGCTTTTCCTGCTTTTGTCCTTCCTCAAACGTAATATGACAGAAGGAAATCGGGCGAACGAACGCGAATACTCTCCTGCGCGAAAGAGCGTAGATATAATAGCGCAAAGTCTCCACAAGGGACGCGCAAACCCAAAATTCTCTTACGAAGAGGTAAGCACACGACATTATGGCACTGCAAGAGTTATTGATACCACAAATGGGCGAAGGACTCCAGGAAGTCATCATCGAAACATTCCACAAACAACCCGGTGACACGATTGCCCGCGATGAAATCCTCTATAGTATGGAAACCGATAAGGCGGTTATGGAAGTCGAGTCGCCGTATGCGGGCGTCTTGAAAGAGTGGCTGGCGAGTGAAGGTGATCTCCTGCCGATAGGTGCGCCTGTCGCCCTCATCGAAGTCGAAAGGGAACAGGCAGGAAGGGAACAGGGAACAGGGAACAGGGAACAGGACACTTCCAACAGCACGCTTCCTGATCCCCAATCCCTAATCCCTAATCCCTCGCTTGTAGTTCCGCCCCGCACCCGCGCCTACGCCAAACAGCATGGTCTTGGCGAGGATGAATTGCAGAAGATTGCTGCGCCGTCCGGCAAACTCATGCCCGCCGACATTGACGCTTATCTCGCCCGCAAATCCGCCGCCCTACCCATCGAACCGGAACCCGCAGACAACGCCGATTGGCTGGAGAAACCGCTCGGTCAGCAGCAGCGCGTCTTTATGTATCGCCTCAAACGCAGCGCACAAGTTGTGATTCCTGCGACAGCGAAACGGTTGATCGCATGGACGCCGATCCGCGAAGCCGCCGAAAAGATCAAGGCACGCGGCGGGGTTCAGCCGTCCTCGTTTCAGACGTTTGCGTATGCCGTCATGCAAGCCGTGAAGGAGCATCCGCGCTTTCGGTCCGCGCTCCTCGGCGAGACAACCATTCGGGAATACAAGCACGTCAACGTCGGGATCGCCGTTGGTCTGCCCGATGGACAGCTGACAATTGCCCAAGTCAACAAGGCAGACGCGCTGTCGTTCGAGGAGTTTATTACTGCCGCGCAAACCCAAATCCGCAAGGCACGCGAAGGCGAAGATCAAGCCGACGAGACAACTCAACTGCTTCTGACCTATATGGGACCTTATGAGATCATTGATGCGGTTCCTGTATTGGTCGCGCCCGCCGTCGCCGTATTGTTCATCGGTTCTGTCTTCATGCAGGAGGGGCAGCCCGTCGTCACGCTCGCCCTAACCTTCGATCACCGCTTGATTCAGGGAATCGAGGCAGCAAACTTCCTGAAAACTATCGCCGATAATGCCGCCAAAATCGACTCGCTTCTTGAAAACCCATGAGCAAAAACTTTTCCCGCAAAACCTTTCTGAGCGGCGGAATGGGCGCGTTGGCACTGACGCCGCACGCCCTTTCTGCCCAAAACCGCGCTGATAACTCCGCAAAGGGCAAACGCATGATCACGCCAAAACCTCAGCAGCTTGCTTGGCAGCAAGCGGAACTTTCGATGTTTGTGCATTTCGGCGTCAACACCTTCACCAACCGCGAATGGGGCGACGGTAAGGAAGACCCGCGCATTTTCAACCCGACCAAACTCGATGCGCGGCAATGGGTGCAGACAGCAAAAGAGGCGGGGTTTCGTTACATGATTCTGACGGCAAAGCATCACGACGGCTTTTGTTTGTGGCAAAGCAAATATACGGAGCATTCCGTCAAAAACAGCCCGTGGCGCGACGGCAAAGGCGACGTTGTGCGGGAATTTACGGACGCTTGCCGTGAAGCCAAAATCAAAATCGGTCTGTATCTTTCGCCTTGGGATCGCCATGAACCGCGCTATGGCGACTCGCCCGCTTACAACAGATATTACACCGACCAAATGACGGAACTGCTCACCGGATACGGGGACATCGCGGAAATTTGGCTCGACGGCGCGAACGGCGAAGGACCCAACGGCAAAAAGCAAGTTTATGATTTTGAGGCATTCAAGCAGACTATTCGGAAGTATCAGCCGAACGCCGTGATTTTCGCGCCCATCGAAATGGAACCCGACATTCGCTGGATCGGCAACGAAAGCGGCAGTGCAGGCGATCCGTGCTGGGCGACCTTCGACGCTAAAGCGTTTCTCGAAACTCAAGCCAAAAACGCCAATGATCCGGCACTGACGGCAATGTATCAGCATGGACACGCCAACGGCTCACTGTGGATGCCCGGCGAGACAGATGTTTCTATTCGTCCCGGTTGGTTTTGGCACAAAGAGGAAGACGCAAAAGTCAAGCCCGTTTCGCACCTTGTTGATATTTATTATCAGTCGGTGGGACGCAACAGCCTGTTGCTGCTGAATGTGCCGCCGAACAACGAGGGGCTTTTTGCCGCGTCCGATGTCGCCCGCTTGAAGGAATTGCGGCAAGCGTTGGGCAGGGAGTTCGCGCAGAATTTGGCACAAGGCGGAACCGTCACTGCCAGCACCGCCGCGAAGGGACACAAGCCGGAAAGCGTTCTCGACGGCAACGCCAATACCTATTGGCAACCTAATGTATCGGGCGGCGGTTCGATGTTCGAGGTCGTTCTGCCGAAGCCCGCCCAAATCAAAACGCTCCTTACGCAAGAGTATATTGTCAACGGTCAGCGCGTCAACGGCTATACAATAGATGCGCTGACGGACGGCGGCTGGAAAACTCTGGTGCGCGGCGAAACGGTAGGGTATAAGAAACTGGATCGCGTCGCGCCCGTAACCGCTGCGAAATTGCGCTGGGTGTTTGTCGGCACGGAATCTGCATCACAAATTCAGACTATCGCCGCCTATTGAACGCCGAAGAAAGTAAAGAACGATGTCCGCACTCAAACAACAAATTCATTCCGTGACTGCGGAAGAATACTTTCGTTACCGCAAGCATCACGATGGCAGGAGGCAGTACTTCACATGGTCGCTTGGGCGGAATGGCATACCGTCTTCTCTATAATTTGGTCGAAACAAACGGTT
Organism: uncultured Chthonomonadaceae bacterium; assembly: GCA_964591025.1. Lineage (GTDB taxonomy): Bacteria > Armatimonadota > Chthonomonadetes > Chthonomonadales > Chthonomonadaceae > CAZPZP01. The sequence continues at coordinate 272 of CAZPZP010000606.1, read as the reverse complement.
GTGAAGCGTTCAACTCCGATACAAGTGTTGCTGTCGAAGCGTATAGCAACTACTATTTTCCTGATGCCTCTGTCATTTGCGGCGAGCCGATCATTGACGACAAAGAGAATATCGTTAATCCTGTTCTGATTGTCGAAGTGTTGTCGCCATCAACCGCACTCCATGATCGTAACACCAAGTTCGAGCGATATAAAACGATACCTACGCTGGAGTATTATCTGTTGATTTGAGGGAACTTGCGCCAATATACCCGCAAATGTTTCGCGATGCGG
>CAZPZP010000605.1:0-3273 GCA_964591025.1 uncultured Chthonomonadaceae bacterium | reverse complement strand
TAGTTGGCGGCGTATTCGGGAACCATAGAGGCGGGATTGCGTCCCTGCTTGATGGCTTCGTTCTCTGCCGGCTGACCGAAGGCGTCCCATCCCATCGGCTGCAAGACGTGATAGCCGCTCATGCGCTTGAAGCGGCAGTAGACATCCACGGGGACATAGTTCCTGCAATGCCCCACGCTGATGCCCGCGCCGGACGGATAGGGAAAGAAGACCAGACCATAGAACTTGGGCAGGTCGCTCTGGTTTTGGACATGGAACAGACCTGTCTCGTCCCAAACCGTTTGCCACTTGGTTTCGATGGTGCGGAACGGATATTTGCTGGCTATTTGCTCGTCGCTCATAGGGCGTGATTGGCTCTCGTCGGAAAAAGTATCGTAGGGTTACGAATTGTCGTCGTTTGTATTGGGTGCTGGCGGCAGTGTACGCTCAAAGCGGAGCAGGATATTTTCCAAGCGCAACTGCTGCATTTCGTGGTCGCGCTGTGCGTTTTGGCGGTCATGATTAAGCTCGACGGCAAGGCGTTCCACCATCAGAGTCAGGCGGGTCAACTCTTGTCGAATATCGCGCACTTCGTCGCTTAACTCTTTGATGTCGGTTTTGTTCTGCTGAACGTCGCGTGTCAGCGAGAACAACTGCTTGGCATAATCAAAGGCTTCTTTTCAGCATCAGAGCAAGGCTCCTAATCGATCCAATGTGGCACGGGTTTCTGCTTTCAAGCGTTGGGTCTCTAACTTATTGCGGTCAATCTCGATTTGGTCGCGTTGCATGGTTTCGTTCATCCGATGCATCTCCGCGAAGAGTTGGGCAATCGTCGTTTGTGTTTCCGCCTCAGTTTGCGGCTCCCTCGTCAGTGCAAAGGTGTTGTCCATTTTCTTTCCTCCATTCTCAGTATATCATACGCTCTTGGGTTTGGCTATCGGCACACTCTCCCACAACAGAAAACCCGACCAACCGTTTGTGCGGTCGCCGGGCAAGATAACACCGAAGGACACGAAACCGCGAACCGCTCAGAAGGCGCAGAGGAGCGCAAGCCGCCGAAGAAGAAGGAGGGCGGAGGTTCGCGAAGTCAAGGCTATGGTGTCGGGCAAACTGTTCATTATTCCCATATTATACGCAAACGGAAGAGATTTGTCTATAGCGGGAGGGAAGAAATTGCGAAAAGACAGCGTAGGCACTGAACCCTTTGCGTGAGGTGATTCCGTATGTTATAATGAGAATGGAGGAAAAACCATGAGCGATATGACGGTTGCCGTCTCCCCACAAACCGAAGCCGAATGCGAAAAGGCTCTGACACAAATTCTTGCGGATATTCAGCGATTGAATGACGAAATGAAGCAGGATGATGTTGAGATTGACCGCTTCAAGGCGGAGTCGCAGAGACTGAAAGAAGAAGGCAAGCGATTGGACGCCGACTTTCACGCTCGCTGGGAGAGCCTCAACGCGACGCTGGATCGTATTGCAGGAGGCGTCTGACGTGTGGCAGAAAATCGTGGATATTGCCAAGCAAGTGTTTACACTGACGGGCGATGCAAAAAAATCCAAAGAGGACATCAAGGCGTTACAGGAAGAAAACAAGGAACTGCGGCGCGAGTTGAACGAACAACGGATGAGGTTTGAGGCAGTCGCCCGCTTTTCCGACCGTATGGTTTATGAGTTGCAACGCACAAAAGAGACTGCGGAATCAGACAAGAAACTGTTGCGGGTCGAAATGGAGTTGTTGCTATTGCGTTCGGGGCGCGTCCTTTCTCCTGCCGCTTCTGCGCCGCCTACGGATAACCCACAGGAAGAAGCACAAGGCTAAATACAGGCTCTCCCAACAGAAAACCCGACCAACCGTTTGTGCGGTCGCCGGGCAAGATAACACCGAAGGACACGAAACCGCGAACCGCTCAGAAGGCGCAGAGGAGCGCAAGCCGCCGAAGAAGAAGGAGGGCGGAGGTTCGCGAAGTCAAGGCTATGGTGTCGGGCAAACTGTTCATTGTTCCGTTATGATACGCAAACAGAAGGGATTTGTCTATAGCGAAAAAGAAGAAACTCGATCAGAGTTCATCAATTTCGACTTTCCAATCTACAGCAGTTTTCCAAGTCTCATCGTTGTTGGCATAAGAAATAAACAATCTTTTTGCCATATCAAGAGAAACATCTTCTGCCGAATAGACTGGACCTTTGATGCCAACACAGTATTCAATGTGGATGCCTCCACATGGTAATTGCATGAAAAGATTGTTCTCTACGTCGGATGAAAGAATAACTGCGTCTATCTCTTCCGCGTAGACTTTTTCCACAGCGAGCAAAATATCCTGCTCCAAAGGATTGTCTATCTCATCATTGTAACCTAATGAAACATTCACACCTACTTTGCTTGGGAGTGGCGATATTCGTACTTGTGGCTCAGACCTAACAACATCCAATCTCATTGAAAATTCTCCCTATGGGGTAAATTGGTCAATCAACCGCTTTGCGTTCTTTTCCCATTCTTCCATTGTCGGATCAATAGTCAGAACTTGTCGGGACACGTCTTGACCATCTACAAAGACATGGTAATTCTTCACTGATTGGACACCACCGACAAGTCGAATATATTGTGTGCTTTCGTAGAATTGCACAGAAACCCCTTTATAATCAAACGCTTTTACAAGTTTCACTCTGCGGCCTCGCTTTCTCGAATCTTCACATGGTAAGGATACCAAATATCCTTGAAGTTGTCTACCACAGAAAGTTTGATCTGATAGCGGGAGTCATGCTGACGACTGGGTATTTTCAGGCGAATAGGATTTCAAATGGGAAAGTTTGGCGAAACTCGCCATTAGATGTTTTATACCGAGTTCTGGAAAATCAACAACGAGTCGATAGTCGTTCGGTAAGACGCGAATTTCGAGCAACTTGCCCACTCCAAAAATAGTATGGGAATAGTATTCGCCAACAAGATACTGCGTCTCTGGCGGTGTTGGTTTTTCTTGATACGAATACCACCATGCGATGCTAACGCAGATAAAACGCAAATCAACTTTTGACAGAAGAACGATTTCGCCAATCAATTCTTGCGGACGCCCCTTTTTAGGGATATACGCTTTGATCATTGTATCATCTGAGCAACGAATAATCAGAAGATACTCCTTCTTCTGAGGTCTTAACTTGACCTCAACAATGACACCAATCAAGGGAGACCGAAGAGAGTTCATAAAACTGAGAAGTCTATTATGGATACCCCAAGTGCTATTCCAGCCATATTGAGAAGAATGATAATAATACCGATTTGATGATCTTCCATTA
>CAZPZP010000604.1:0-3284 GCA_964591025.1 uncultured Chthonomonadaceae bacterium | reverse complement strand
GTACCCGACTTACGCAAGAGGTCTAATAGATTTTGGACAGCAAAAAAAAAATTGCTCGGTTGTTGATTCTCCGCAGGAATTTGCCTCTTTCCTCGCGAATTGTCGAATGTGTGGTCGTGTTTCGCCCACTCTGTCCTAATTATCTCTCGTTGTCCCATGTTGCTTCTAAAAGGAGAGTCTCTCCCATGAAACGCCCGTGCTGGAGTCTGTTCGCCCTCTTGTTGTGTTTGCCCGTGCTGCCTTCGCTTGCTCAGGAGGAGCCGCCGACACAGCCGCCGCCCTCAACCGCCAAAGCGAAGCCGAAAATCACGCCGCTCAAAAAGACCACCAAAAGCAAAACTGCCAATCTCAAAATTGGTCTGATCATGGCAATTGACGCCGAAAACAGCACCCTCTCACTTAACGAGAAAACCGCCACCAATACCTACACGCTGACCGAAAGAACCCGCTACCGCAAAAACAAAGCCGATGCAGAACTCGAAGCGTTCAAGGTCGGCGAGCAAATCACTCTCAAATTGCGAAAAGTGCGGAATAAAGACGAATATGTTGTCCAAGAATTGCATGACGCGACGAGTTGGGAGCAGATTGACGCGATTCGTCGTAAGCAGATGCAGGTGACTATTCGAAAAATCGAAGACAGTGAGTTAGCGGTTACGTTCGGTTCGGAGAAAGAGCCATTTGTTTACATCACCAGCGACAAAACGCACTGGAGCCGAGCGGGCAAAGATGCCTCTCCCGAAGATTTCAAGGTCGGTGAAGTGGTCACGATTGTGCCGCGCTCCCTTCCGAGCGGGAATGTTATGGCAGCGATTGTTGCCGATTCTGCACAGGAAGCAACGCGCACCAAAGAACGCCACGCCCGCAGCGTCACAGGGCAAATCGCTGCGCTCGACGGCAGTAAGTGGCAGATCGTTCTTGCTCTCAACCCACAGGAGACGCGAGAATTCACCTACTCGCCCAAAACCCTTGTCAAACTCGGCAGTCGCCCCATGACCGTCGCCGCGCTCAAAGTCGGACAGCGGATTCGTGCCAGTCTGAAACAGGTTGACGAACAGCTGCCGGAGGCGTATCGTATCACTATCGAAGCCAAAAAGACAGCGGCAGCCAAAACCAAATCGCAACCCGACCTCAGCGAAAAGGGCAAGACGCTTAAGGGGATTGTTCCCGATAAAAAACCAAACTGAAACCCAAACAAGGAGAGAAGCAATGAGACAACGCGCCCTTTTACTCTGGGCATTTTTGCTAATGACGACAGCGGCAACGGCACCAAACGCGCCGGAAAGCAAGACACTTGCGGAACGACTCGGCTATAAAGCCACCGACAAACTTCTCATTATTCATGCCGACGACGTGGGAATGTGCCACTCCGTCAATGTGGCAACCATTCAGGCGATGGAAAAGGGAGTCGTCAGCAGTGCCAGCATCATGATTCCCTGCCCCTGGATGCCTGAAATCGCCGCCTATTGCCGCGCCCATCCCGACGCGGACTTTGGACTGCATCTCACCCTTACCAGCGAATGGCAACTCTATCGCTGGCGTCCTGTCACGCCGATCAACGAAGTGCCGGGCTTGATAGACACCGAGGGCTTTTTGCCGCACACCGTTGAAGAAGTCGTTGCCAAGAGCAAACCCGCCGAAGTGGAGAGAGAGATTCGCGCCCAAATCCAACGCGCAAAAGCGTTCGGGATCAAGCCGACCCACGTCGATTCGCATATGGGGACTCTGTTCACCGGACCCTTTATGTCTGCCTATACCAAAGTGGCGAAAGAATTCGATATTGTCCCGATGCTGATGAAGGCAACCAAGGAACGCATCGAACAAGGCAAAACTCTCGGCATCGATCCGGTCAAAATCGAAAAGGAACTGACTCCGCAGGGCTACGTTTTTCTCGATATGCTCCATGAGACCATCAAGGGCAATACGCTTGAAACGCGCCGCGAATACATCTACGACTTGCTCCGAAATCTCAAGCCCGGCGTTACGGAGATTATCGTCCACCTGATCATGGATGATGAAGAAGCCAAACATATTACGGGAAGCTGGCAAAATCGGTACAATGAATATCTCATTCTGACCGATCCGAAAACCCGTCAATTGATCAATTCACTCGGCATCAAACTGATCGGCTATAAGGAACTGAACAAACTCGCCTTCCCGTAGAACAGGGCATGACGCGGACGGGAATTGAGAAGGAAAGTTCGATGCTGCAACAAACACAACACTCGGAGGAGACAACGGAACAGACGCCGATCCCTATGCTGGACACATCGGAGCAGGAACCGCGCCTCTCTCGCAATCAACAGCGAACCGCTTTATGGGAGAGCAGCAGCGATCCCCAAAATATCGTGGACTGGCTGGAGTTTCTGCGTGACAAGAAAAAACCGCGATGGAGAGAAAGACGCTTGGCGATTGAGCGACTCGCTTCCGCCCGCCTCACACCGGAACAGCGTGAAGAGACTATCGAACTGCTGGTTGCAGCGGCAAAGTCCGACTCCTCACTGCTGAAATTTGCAGTGAGGCGCGGCATCATCGGAGCGATTGGAGCCGGCGGATTGATCGCGACGACTCTGATCTGGAATTTATTCGGTGAGATTGTCCGCACACATCCGCTGACCGTCTTCTTTGTCTCTGTTCTTATAGCCATTGGATTTACTCCCCTGCTTGCCCTTGTTTTCTGCGGCATTTTCGCCGTTGAAGGACGCAAAATGAACCGCGTTCGTATGACGGCACTCAAAGCGTTGGCAGAGATAAGAGCCGTCGAAGGAATGGGCGTATTACTCACAGCGGCAAAAACTCCTTCGCAGCTGCGCCAGTTCGATGGTGCGCTGTTGGGGCTGTTGAATTCTCTGACACCAATGCACTACGGCACGCTGCCGACGGAGGCTGTACCGCTTCTCTGTGATATGATCGCCCATGAACACCGCTCGCTTGGTAAAAACATGGCGGATGCGCGTGTCATCATTCTGCTCAAATCACTCGGTAGTGTCGGTGATGGTCGCGCCCTCGCGTTTGTGACAAAATTGGTGCAGACCGGCAAGACCGACTCGGTGCGGGTTGTTGCCCGCGATGTCGTGCCGATTCTGGAAGAGCGCAAACGCATGGAAAACGAATACGGTATGTTGCTGCGGCATTCGAGCGTTCCTGTCAACCCGAAAAACGATCTGCTTCGCGCCGCCCACGCCCACGCCGATACCCAGCATGAAACCCTTGTGCGTCCTGTCGAAACCCCGATGGAATAGGTTATCGCCAATTTTGTTCAATAGACCTCTTGCCTGAGTCCAGCA
>CAZPZP010000603.1:0-3297 GCA_964591025.1 uncultured Chthonomonadaceae bacterium | reverse complement strand
AGAAGTCGGGTACAGAAACGTACCCGCCTGAAAGCCACTCCCATCGCTTGAGAGGGATTTGCTCTTGACCGGGTACAAGAACGTACCCGACTTCTGCATTGCCCAATGACCTAATCACCCAAAAACCTAATTTGTCCGTGATTTTATTTGCACTCCGACGAATATCTGCTGTAATTTTAGTGGGTTCGCAGGGAGCATTGTCAATTTTGCCAAGAATTTCTTTGGAGAGTGACAGACGAGGAAACAAAAAGCCGATTTTTGCCCGTAGACAAACGAGGAAGTGCCGATTTACCGATAATCGTGCAAAGAGGCAAATCGCAATTTGCCCTATAAACAAGGAGCCTTCGATGCGAATAAAAATTTTAACGCTGCCGATGATCGGTTTGATTGCAAGCGGTATACTTTTAGCGGGTTGTTCCGAAAACACTCCGACCATTAAAGACGTCGTAGATAAAAATGCCAATATTCCTGCCGATCCCGCTGTCCACCGAAGCAATTTGGAAACGCTGACCCAACGCCCCCAAAAGACCGATTTAACCAAGCCCTTATCGCCCGCAATTGTCAATAGCCCGCCGACGGAGCGCGAATTTGGGATTCCGGTCTATCCCGATGCTACTCTCTATAAAGACGAAACGGGCGTGATGGGTGCGGTAATTCAAGAAGGCATAAAAAGTGTCATTCTGGAGACAAAAGACTCACAAGCGAAAGTCACGGCGTTCTATCGGCAGGAGATGTCCGCTGCCACGATGACCAAAGAACCCGTTGACGGCAAAACCTCTGTGCGCCTCTCAGAGCCGACCGGCAAAAACGGACTGCGGGCAGTCGAAATTACCGAGAGAGACGGCAAAACGCGAATCCATCTGACAAATGTCGCAGAGATGGCAGGGCTGAATTCCACGCTGCCTATTCTGCCACAAGCCGGGAACCTGCCGCCCAATTGATTCGTCCGTTCGGTGAATTCTGCGGTCTTGTCGCCGCACACCGAAGGAGAGAATCCCTGATGAATGTTCGCCCTGTCCCCGAATTGTTGGCAAAACCTCCCCAACGTCAGCCGATGGATCGCAATGTCGGCAGTGTCGAGCGGCTCCTATCCATTGCGGCGGGGAGTGTGCTTGTTGCGTTTGCCTCGCGCCGATTGCGCTCGCCTTTAGGAATGACTCTGCTTGCCACTGGCGGCGAAATGCTGTTTCGCGGCGCGACAGGTTTCTGCCCTGTTTATAAACTCCTCCAAGTGGACACCCACGAGATGGATGAGGTCGGCGTCGGTATTCGCGTTGCAGTGACGATTGATCGCTCCACCGAAGAACTCTACGCAATATGGCGCGATTTTGCCCGCCTCCCCGAAATCATGTCGCATCTCGAAGCGGTGACCGTTACCGATGAAACCCGCTCGCATTGGGTTGCTCGCGCCCCCGCCGGAATGAAAGTGGAATGGGATGCCGAAATTGTTAAAGACGAACCGAACTCTCTGATCGCGTGGCACTCCACCGAGAATGCCCAGATCAAGAACACAGGTTCCGTCCAATTTATTGCGGCTCCCGGCGGGCGCGGAACCGAGGTTCACGTCTTTTTGCGTTATAGCCCGCCCGCCGGTTCCGTTGGTGTGGCAGTCGCTCGACTGTTTGGCGAAGAGCCGTCACAGCAAGTGCTTGCCGATCTCCTGCGTTTCAAGCAGAAAATGGAGACGGGCGAAATTCCCACCACGCAGAATCAATCGGCGGGGCATAGTGTCAAGCGTCAGGTCAAATCGCACGTTTTGGCGTCCGCAACCAGCGATCAAAGTGAACCCAAGCCGTCTATTCCCTCGAACGGACATCTGCAAACCCTGACAGCGGAAGGAGTCGTCCTGTGAAAGCACTCTGCTGGTATGGCAAAAAAGATGTGCGGGTCGAAAATGTCGCCGATCCGAAAATTCTCAATCCTCATGACGCCATTATCAAGGTGACTTCGACTGCCATTTGCGGCTCTGACCTGCACCTTTACGGCGGCTATATCCCCGCGATGATCGAGGGTGATATTTTGGGGCATGAGTTTATGGGCGAGGTCGTCGAATTGGGGCGCGAAGTGGACAATCTTAAAATCGGAGACCGTGTCGTTGTTCCATTTACCATTGCGTGCGGGTCGTGTTTCTTCTGCAACAGCGATCTCTGGTCACTGTGCGATAACACCAACCCGAATGCGGCACTCGCGAAAAAAATGTATGGGCAGACGCCTTCGGGACTATTCGGATATTCCCATATCATGGGCGGCTATGCGGGCGGACAAGCCGAATATGTGCGCGTTCCGTTTGCCAATGTGGGACCGATGAAAGTCCCCGAATCGCTGACGGACGAGCAGGTTTTGTTCCTTACCGATATTTTCCCGACTGGCTATCAGGCGGTGGATGTATGCGGCATCAAGCAAGGCGATACCGTGGCAGTTTGGGGTTGCGGTCCTGTTGGGTTGTTCGCGATCAAGAGTGCGTTTCTGCTTGGAGCGGAGCGCGTCATTGCCATTGACCATATTCCCGAACGTCTCCAAATGGCGGCAAAAGACTGCGGCGCGGAAACCATCAATTTCGACGGTGACCGCGAACTGCTTGGATTGCTGGAAGACAAGACGGGCGGGCGCGGTCCCGATGTGTGCATTGATGCCGTTGGTTTAGAGGCGCACGGCATGGCTCCGGGCGCACTCTATGACTGGGCAAAGACGGGAATGCGAATGGCAACGGATCGCCCGAATGTCCTGCGTCAGGCAATTATGGCGTGCCGCAAAGGCGGAACCGTCTCTATACCGGGCGTCTATGGCGGACTGCTGGACAAACTCCCAATGGGCGCGGCGCACGCCAAAAGCCTGACGTTCAAGATGGGGCAAACCCACGTTCATCGCTATCTCAAGCCGCTGATGGACATGGTCGAGCAGGGCAAAATCGATCCGACTTTCTTGATTACGCACCGTTTCCCATTGGCTCAGGCTCCTTACGCATACGAGCTTTTCAGCAATAAAAAGGACAACTGCATCAAAGTTGTGCTGACGCCTTAGAAACTGCGGAAGGGAAAGTTCGCCGTGCCGGAGACTTTGAATTCTCTGGCACGGTATTTTTATTAGACTTCTTGCAAGAGTCGGGTACAAGAACGTACCCGACTGAAAAACAGGCGTCCTACGGACGAAATTCCCTTGCTCCTTGAGAGTGCGAAGCACGGCACGGCGGAACGAGACCTGCACGAGGAATTTATTCCGCTGTACTCTTGCAAGAGGTCTAATCCAGCATTTCGACCCGATAGCCGTGCGCCCCTAATCCTTCGCGGACGCGGGCGA
>CAZPZP010000602.1:0-3298 GCA_964591025.1 uncultured Chthonomonadaceae bacterium | reverse complement strand
CGGAGTTGCAGGTGGTGCGGACGGAGTTGTTTGCGGAGTTCACCGAGCCGTTTCGTGTCGCCATTGAGAAGTTGCTCGGACGCCAAGCCGTCTGGCAGGAGTAGAGGGCTTTAGGGGTTACGGTCTTTGACGAGTTTGATGAGGGCGTCACTGATGCGGAAATTGGTTGATTGGAGTGCGTTAAGGGCGGTGGTGAGGTCGAGCAAATTTTGCTGATGAGCGCGTTCGAGAATGCCGACGGTTCCGGTAACGCGCAAGCCCTGCGTTTCGGCAACCTCCCGCGCCAAAAGGTCGTCAATGAGAACGTAATCGGGTTGAAGTTCCATTGCTAAACCGAGTGCGGAGCATTCGCCGGGATGGATGCGCGGATCAATAAGAAGCGTGGTACTGCTTTGGATTTCCAGCCAGTCGGGTTCGGTATCAAGCCACTCCAGCACTTCAGGCGGCGTATCGGGCGCGGTGAGTTCGCGATGAACCTCCGTCGGAATCACCACCGTGCCGAAGAGTTGGGGCAGGACTTCGATATAGCCGAGAATGACCAGATAGTTGAGCGGGCTGGTATCGGAAACGACGATCATTTCGGCGGCTTTCCTAATCCTGCCTCAAGATTGGCGCGGTCTTTCTCCAAATCTTCGGCGTCGTAGTTGGGATAAACGCCCTTCTCACTCAAGAACCGGATGGTTTGCCAGCGGCTCTGAAAGCCCAAAAATTTGCAGACCAGTCCCGTGCCGATTTTGCGCTCCTGATAGGCGCGGACGATAGCGGCTTCGAGCATCTCGCGGGAATAGTTACTGCCCCAAATACTCTGTATCTGCTCTGCGGCGTCTTGTGGAATATCCAAAGTGATCGTCATGGCTGTCTCCTTACTTGTTCCCTATGGTATCACGTTCGCGCTCGGTTGGTCAAGGGGCTTGCGCGTTCGCGGCGTGCAAGCCCTGACGATTACACGGAGTTGCCTCCTACGCGGCTTTGTCCATGACGAGCGGATTGACCGACACGGCGGGATAGACTACAGAAATCGCGCTGAAGTTGCTGAACCTGTCCGCTCGTTTCGCTCTGACTTTGTAGAGATACTGCGTTCCCGGCGTCACGCCTTTATGTTCGTAGCGCAGTTTCGTCTCGGTTGTCAGCAGGAGCCACTCGGCTTTGGTTCCTTCCCGATACCATATCTCATACTGCGTACCGCTTCGATTTCCTGCCGCTTTCCACGAGATGAAGTTGACGCCGTTGGAGTCGCCGTAGGCTTGGAACTTCTCCGGCACAAGGGGAATAACGGGACTGGGTTTGGCAGGACGGACGCTCAAGCCGAGTTCGAGTTTGACTTTGTCGGTGACTTCTGTTCTGCCCTGCACATAGCGGTTAAGCGTGCGGGCTTGAGTGGCGACAACTTTGCGGTTCTGGTTCTTCTGTTCGACGGCGGCTTTGAGTTCGGCTTTCTTGGTTTCAACGAGTAGAATGCTGTTGTTGAAAGTCGTGTTGGTGGTGGTGAGCGTGCCGAGTGTGGCAGTCGGGATACTGACCATTGTGCTGTTGGCTGTTGCCACATTCGTAAAGCGGCTGATCCATGTCACGGCGTCCTTGTCTTTGTTGGGCAGAAAATCGCTGTCGGACATAACGAGAAAACTCCTCTATAAGTTGATGCTTCAATCTTCGGGAAGTCCGTTACCAATCTTGAGGGCAAGCACAAGGATTTTGTTCGCAGTCTATAGCCTACTGCAATAATCTTGTAGCCTAAGCAAAAAAGGCTAAAGGAAAAAAGCGAACGGCTATAAATTTTGGAGAAAAAGCTATATCCTGAGAACAAAATCCTACAGGAAAAAGTCGCGGGGCTATAGCCTGAGATAAAATGCCAAAATATAAATCAAAACCCGCTTGTGAGTGTTGACAGAGCAACAGTGCTTTGTTATAATGGCACAAGGTCGCTTGCCGATAATCAACCATTCAGGAGTAACGAACGTGAATAATGCCGTGGTATACATTTTTAGCTGTTCGCCTCAAACGTATGCAAAATGCATGGAGAAACAATTGTTTGGCTCTCCCCCAGATCATAACTGGGTATATGAAATCAAACCGGGCGATATTTGTCTGCTCTACAACACTACAACTCATCAAATACAGGGCATATGGGAAGCTACCTCATCTGGTCAGGCTAACATAGATGCGACAGTTTGGAATGGTAAATATCCTAATCAGGTTCGTGTGAAGCAACGCTCTCAGCAGATACAACCAATTCCAAAGGATTTAGTTAAAGGTATCGTTACAGGGGATAAGGGGCAGGTGCTAAACATACTCAAGGGGGAAAATGCACAGAGTTTGCTCAAACTCTTTTCTCCTGATAACGAGGAGGAAGTATTGCCAAGTATTCCTTTGGTTCAGGAAGAACGGGACTATAGAAACAAATTTTCTGCTAAATTTTTGTGTGCTGACGGTCATAGAGTACGCTCTTTATCGGAAAAAACGATAGATGACTGGTTAGCGCATAGGCGCATTTTTCACTCATACGAACCTTTTGTGTTTATGGCGGACCCTGCGGATCAGTTGATTCCAGATTTCCGCATTCATGACAGAAGCGGTAGTCCTATATACATTGAATATTGGGGAAGGGACGGTGACCCTGAATATCAACGTCGCATGAAGCGCAAACAGGAGATTTACAAAAGATACAGCAAATCGCTAATAGAATTGACTTTCAATGATTTGGAGACGCTTGATTCAGTAATGCACAAACATTTTCAGCAGTACCATGTTCCAATGAGCGAATAGTTTGCGGCTTTCATGAAAGGCGAACGCAATGTGTAATGCAAATGGTCACTCACCAAGTTGTACTTGTGGTTGGGGAGGCGACGGACATCTCGGACGCAGTAGCGGTTGGAATGAAAGTAGTCACTCACGCGGCTATGGCACATTAGGCGACTTTTGCCGACCAACTAAGTGTGATTATTGCGGATCACTAATATTTTTTGTCCGTCACAACGGCGGCTCTGTGTGGTTTGACTCTCTCGGCAAACCGTGGCCCAAGCATGAATGCTATTATGCCAACTGCGTTACTACACGCGCCGACAAAGAAATTCAAGATGGTATTGATAGATGGTTGAGAAAACTTACTCATCCATTGATTGGCGTCGTAACAGGTACAACATTTGACCAACAACAGAACGCGAAATACGCTGTGGTAAAATGCTCAAATGGAACTGAGCAGGCTTTGCGAGTTTATGTTACGTTTTCTGTCGAAGGTTGGAATGGCGAAATGGTGATTTTCTCCAAAAAAGACGGAATACTCATAAGACCATATCTTAGC
>CAZPZP010000601.1:0-3309 GCA_964591025.1 uncultured Chthonomonadaceae bacterium | reverse complement strand
GATCAAAAACTGACGGGAGTAGAACCCTCGAAGGTCATCAAAGACTTGCTGGCATGAGATTATGGAGGAGAGAGGTCAACTGCTTTTTCTCCCTCCGGCTTTCCATATTGTTGCAATACGAGACTGGGGTTTAAGTCATCGTGCAAAAGTCATCGGGTATTTGGCGTTGCCTCTTGAACTTGCGATACCCTCAAAAATGCGGCATGACTTTTGCTTTGGTGCTTGATAGTTTATTAGTGGTCAGTTAGTCAGAGTTCTATAATTTGCCCATTGGGAGAAATCGCTTTGATAAGACCGCAACTCCCGTAAACAAAATTATAAAACTTCGGCTAACTGACTATTAGGAGGATTTTCTCCAATAGACGCCGGCGCCGTCAATGGTTACGAAAGGGTCGGTAATCCCTTCGCGGTCTCGATAATCGTGAATGGCTTTGCGACAAGGAGGCAAGTTATAGTCGTCCACAATCACGAAGCCACCGCCACTCAGTTTGGGATAGAGAGGCACCAAAGCATCCATTGTGGACTCGTAGAGGTCTCCGTCCAAGCGTAATACCGCCAATTGTTCGACAGGAGCCGTTCCGAGCGTGTCACAAAACCAACCTTTGATAAACTGCACTTGGTCATCGAAGAGACCGTAACGTTCGAAGTTGCGTCGCACATACTCTTCGGAGACCTCCGTCAATGGACGCAGATGCCATGCGGCTCCTTCGTCTTGAGGATATTTTTCGACATTGGGAGCAGGCAATCCCTCGAAGGAATCTGCCACCCAGACGGTTCGGTCAGTCACGTTATACGCTTTCAGAATTCCCCGCATCAAAATTACGCTTCCTCCACGCATGACGCCCGTTTCTATAAAGTCACCGGGAATATTCTCCTGCAAAACCGTTTCCATACAATACTGAACATTATCTAATCGCACCATACTTAGCATTGAGTGAGCCACATCGGAAAAGTCCATGCCGTTGATCCGTTGATTATACTGTCCACGTCGGGAATGAGCCAGTTGAATGCCCACACGTAAAAATGTTTTCAGAATCAACTTGCGGAAAGCACCTACGGGTTGAATCGGGTTGAGTTCCACATCGATATAAGGCAAGTTGAGAACGCAACGCTTGACAAGGTCGATATAGAGTTGTTGTGCTTGGGTGGTTGAATTACTCAACATCTTACTTTCCTTTTTGCGACAAATCCGTCCAACAAAATAATTCTTTAGAATCTCTGTCAAAACTCGGTAGCACCGCATTAAACGGTGAAACCATTTCGATGTGAAAATCGTGTCGAATTTGTCTGATTTTGAGCGAATCTTGGGGCTGAAATTCTCCGAATTCTGCCTGTTTTGCCGATATTTGCCCGACGAATGTCTGCTTTTCAGATGCAGAGGAACATTTTTTAGCCCTCTCGGAATCAAATTTGTTGCTTTGGAGAGACCCCAAACGGCTTTTCACCGTTTAATGCGGTGCTACCCAAAACTCATTTTGCCCGGCGGAATTCATTGTTGCTGTCCAATTCTTGTTGTTGAGAGTTTGCTTTTGTGCGGGCATTTTAAATACCCGGCATGATGGCGTTCCGCCAAGCGTCCTTCGGACGCGATACGGTTGAATGGTTGTGCCGTCCGAAGGACGGTTAGCCGCAGGCTATGCAGACGGGGGTTTAAAACCTCCGCTCTTACCGTCAGCAACGAAATTTGGACAGCAACAATTCATTTCTCCGATGAGGCAACTGCATTGCTGTGCGTCCTTCGGACACGAAAAATGCTGAATGCGAAGACTTTTGACAGAGATTCTTAGGTAACACCTTGCATACCGACATAACTTTGGATTGATCTTGCCTTCATCAAACTATTCTTATCACTCACGATTATACACCGATTTCAGGGTTTCTTCTTTTTTCCGAAAACGTCATCGAAGAGACTGTAGAGAACCGGAATGACAACAAGCGTTAGGACAGAAGAGACAATCAAGCCGCCGATCACGACAATCGCCATGGGAGCGCGGGTCTCTGCCGCTTCACCGAATCGCAGGGCAACGGGCATCATGCCGACAATCGTGGCGGTTGTCGTCATCAGGATTGGGCGAAGGCGAGTCGCGCCCGCTTCGATGATCGCCTCTGTGCGGGCTTCGCCGCGTCCCCGCAGTGTGTTTGTATAGTCCAAGAGCAAAATCGCATTGCGCCCCATCAAGCCGACCAGCATAATGATTCCAATCGCCGCAACCAGCGACATCGTTTCGCCCGTCAGCACCAACGCCCCCAACGCCCCAATCAACGCCATCGGCAGCGTAAACATAATCACGAACGGCGTGCCGAGATTGTTGAACAGCGACGCCATGACAATATAAACCAGAATCACGGCAAGAATCAACGCACTGGCAAAATAGAAAGCGTTTTCACTGATGGTTTTGGCTTCTCCGCCCCACTCCACTTTAATATCGTCATGCGGAATTTCGGTGAGAGCGCGGTCAATTTGCTGCTGAACATTGCCGAGCGTGTAGCCGGGATCAAGCGACGCCGTGACCGTGATCAGGCGGCGTGCATTGTGGCGGTTGATATTAGTGGTTCCGGTGGTGCGCGTAATCGTGGCGACATCGGCAAGCAGAACCGACTGCCCCTGCATATCCACGCCGACAGGCAGATTTTCCACTTCGGCGACATTGTTGCGCTGTGACGGCTCAATTTGCACGCGCACTGGAAACGCTGTGCCGTTCTCCTGAAAGACAGTGTCGGTATTCCCGACCAGCGCATCGCGAATCACACTTCCGACCAGCGACGACGGAACCGCATACTGCGCGGCTTTCTGCGGATCGACTGCGGCGCGAATTTCGGGTTTGCCTGTGCGGGTGGAGACATCGGGATCACGCACGCCGGGAATCTGCGCGAGCCGATCTTTGACTTGGTTGGCGAACGTATTCAATTCGTCCAAATCGTTGGCTTGCATCATAAGCTGAATTTCCGACGACACGCCTTGAACATTTTGCAAGGCACTTGCCGAGATGCGGGCGTTTGTCTCCTGCGCCAAATTGCCGAGTTTGCCGCGCAGTTCGGTTGTGATGGTTTCATCGGAGCGCGTGCGGTGTTTCGGGTTGGTATCGAACAAGGTTTTGCGCGGTATTAGCCGGACGTTGATCTGTGCGAACTGCCCGCCCTGTTGCGGAATATAGCCGAAACCGCCCAAAACCTGCCCGACATTGGAGAAGGTTGCGGCAACGTCGGGCGTGTCGCGGATCAGTTTCTCGGCGCGAGCGGCAACCGCTTCCGTTGCGGCGAGACTGCTTCCGGGCGGCAGTTCAATCGAGACGGCGACCTGTCCCTGAT
>CAZPZP010000600.1:0-3311 GCA_964591025.1 uncultured Chthonomonadaceae bacterium | reverse complement strand
GAAATTCCGAAAACAAATCCCTTACTGCTCCAATGGCACGATCACTTTCCGAATAACACTCCATAATGCGAGGAAAAACAGAATCAATTTCCACACGAAAATGTTTGGCAAGAAACGTCTTGAACGCTTCCCATTCTATCACGCCGGAATAGGAGGGTTGACTCTTCGCAATGCCGCTATAATAGCCTTCCAAGAAGCAAACAACTTCCCCAAATGCTGCACTCAGGGTATACATCTTTGGTCGCAGGAAAACGGCTTCTGTCAGCGTGATATTTTTTGTTATCATTTTTATTCACCAAACGGACTCGCTAACCCTTTATCAGTACGCAACTGAAACTGAATGTGACGCGCCTCCGACGTTTCCGCTTTGATATTGATACGGAGATTTTCAGCAATGAACGGGACTTCGCGCAAGGTTCCAGTGGTCGTATCGGGACAGGTGACAATCTGCTCCTTGAGCGACCAGAACAGGCGGTCTGTCTGTATACTGCCGCCCTTGAACGTCCCCCTGACTCCATTGACGCACTCGACGGTTCGACTCTGCGGATCATAGCGAGCGGTATTCGCCTGAAATTCCGCCTTCTGCGCCTTGATTTTGCCGCCCGTTTCGCACAAAATCCGGCGTTCCAGTTTTTGGGTCTGCTTGCTTCGCATCTCGACAATGACCAGCGAATCGGCGGTCAGCGTATCACCCGAAGCCGATTGGAACTGCACATTGCCGGACAAGCGGAACTGCCACTGCGGGAAAAAGTAAACTGCCAAATCGCCCGGCAGTGCCTCGTTCGCCCCCGCCGTATACTTGCCCTCATCGGCACAAAACGTGGCAACAGGTTTGCCCGCCATCGCTTTGGCGTCGGCAACGGTAGACGGGATATTCGAGGAGAGAGACGCGGGTTTGACAATAGTTGGAAGAGAAACAACGGACGGCAGCTCATAGAGTGCGCCCTGCCGAATGTTGGTCAGCGTCGCCGTCGAGACATTGGCAAGACCGCCGCCCTGCAAGGGAAGCAGTTCGATTCTTCCGGCTTGAAGCGTCCAAGTGACACGCCCTTCGCTGTAACCGAAAAAAGGCGTGTTCTTGAGCGTGAGGGTGACGGTACTGCCTGTGCCGGAGCGAATACGCGGGGCAGACGTAGGCTTAGGTTCTGCCCAGCGATAGGCAAAATAAAGCCCTGTCGTGAGTAGAGCCAGCACAAAAAAGCCCAAAAACCGCTTCATAGGCAGCCAACGGCGTCGGAACACAGATCGCATTCCGACGCCGACCATCGTTACGGGCAGGTTCCGCTCGGAGGAGGCGGAGGACCTGCGGAGACCGAAAAAAGGAAAACAGTTGCGGGAAGTGTCACAGACCCTGCCGCAAGTGCTGGCAACGGCAGAGTACACTGACCGCCCGGACGCGCCGGATCGACATCATAAGGACGCCCGCCCTGATATTGTGCAATATCGAAATACCGGCTCAAATCGGGCGAGTTTACGACAAAGCGGGTCGCGGTCAACGGCACATTAAAAACGGTAAATGTGCCATCGGTGGCAGTGCGTGTTTGCAGACCTGTGCCGAGAACGCTCACGAGTGCGTTGGGAACGGGATCGTTGAGACTGTCGCGCACCGTTCCGCTCAATGCCGCCAAAGTGGTTGTGCCGCCCCCCGGATTGGGGTTGGGATTCGGATTCGGGTTGCCCCCTCCGCCGCCGCCACAACCGGCGAGTGCCAATATCATCGCGAAAAGTGCGACGGATAAAAGGGAAATTCGGACGTGGGGAATTCGATTGGATACCCTGTTCCTCATGAAACTTTCCTGCCTTTAATACCTGCCTGAATGCGGCAGGGGATTGGAGAGTCGGTGTTGTGCGATAAGAAGTCACAAGACCGCGTGTGAGTGTGAAATGTTTTCTGTGAGAATGTGGCAAGGCATCATGATGAGATGTGCCAGCCATACTGTCGGAGGGGGACACCAACAGATTCCATTGGGGGAAAAGCATTCTGCCTTTCCTTTCGGGGGCGTTTCCGCCATTATACACAGAAACGGCAGAGAGTGCAAGCCATTCTGCAAAAAAATTGTTCTTAGGGACTCGCGATAAAATAAATCTTCCAGTCCGCGAAGGCGGACTTCGCGCCTTTGTAGCAGTGACTTGAGTCGCCCGATGAGAGTGGAAGAATTATTTTTTCGTAAATCCCTTAGGGTTTCGCCGTCGTCCCTTTGGAGAGTTCGGCAAGATGAGTTTCGATTCCTGCCTCTTTTAGTCGTTGACGCATCGCTTCGGCATTGGCACGGTCTCGATAGATTCCATTTTGGATATGATACAGTGTCCTGCCGCCTACTGTCGAGGTATGAACATTGGCATCGAAGCCCCGATCACGCACCTTTGCCGCTTCCGATTCCGCCGCCTCTTTGGTCGAATAGACTCCGGCTTGCACGCGATAGAGACTAGTGCTGGCAGTCGTCGGAGGGGTTTCGGTTCGGGATGCAGACTCGTTTTGTTCTTTTTTGAGGTCGAGGTCACGGCGACTTGTTCGCGTTGAATCGGGCGTTGATGGAGATTGAACAGCGGGGAAATTCGGACTGCGATTCTCGGTGGGGACAAACGGCGGAGTCGAGTTTTCGGTCAATTTATTCAGATCGGCGTCGGACTTGTTGGAATCGCCCTGTGTCGGCGTTGTCGTCGAGGAACTGGTGTCCGGCGTGGCGGGTTGCTGAACAGAGGTCTCATCCTCTTCGGCTTCCAATGTCGGACCCGGCACGCTTTCATTACGCTGCGGTGTCGCGGGCGAAGGTGTCGCTTC
Source organism: uncultured Chthonomonadaceae bacterium (assembly GCA_964591025.1). GTDB lineage: Bacteria > Armatimonadota > Chthonomonadetes > Chthonomonadales > Chthonomonadaceae > CAZPZP01. Next base: position 529 of record CAZPZP010000600.1, on the reverse strand, counting down.
CGTCACAGGCGGATTTTGCGTTTGGGCAGGAATGCCGCCGCTCGTCGAGCGCGTATCGGGCATAAGGCGAGCCAACACAAAGAACCCGAACAGAAAACTGATGCCGATGAGCGCAAGCAGGGCAAAGGCTCCGCGCACAAAGTTCCAGCCACTATTTGGGGATCGATAAGAAAGTGATGATCTGCTTCGATTGGATACGCTCATGCCGCCCTCCGAAAAATACAAGGAAGTTGATGCAGTTTAGCCGGAAATCGGGGGAAATGTCAAGAGCGACATCGGACGCATTCGTGATCAACGGCTTTTTGTGAATCAGTCGCGTGGTATAATTGAGTAATCAGACCTCTTGCCTGAGTGTTCTCACCATCGGGTACAAAAACGTATCCGGCTGAAAAACCTCCTTATCTGCTGAGAGCGTTGCGTTGTTGTTCGGGTACAAGAACGTACCCGCCTCAAAAACAGCCGTCCTACGGACGCATACCACACCTTTATCGCCTTCCCATCACATCAGTTACGGACGCACACGACGTAA
>CAZPZP010000599.1:0-3312 GCA_964591025.1 uncultured Chthonomonadaceae bacterium | reverse complement strand
TTTTTGTTTGACAGTGTGCGGAGTCATACGGTAGAATAGCACAGCGTAACGCCGATGGCTTGCCGGTTTGTAGCACTGAGAGGTGCTTTTGCTGTCGCACCACGCAATTTAGAAGACGACCCTGCCGAAAATCCCGGCGATGCACAGTATCTGAGATGTGCCGGCATGGTCAATTAGAAGGACGCGGAAAAGTGCCGCTTAAAAAAGACATCAAGTCGAACGTAATCACCGGAAACGCAACGCATGAAGGCGATACCGGCTCCCCCGAAGTTCAGGTCGCTCTCCTCACTTCGCGTATCAATATGCTGACTGAGCATCTCAAGATACACAAACACGACCACCATTCGCGTCGTGGTTTGATGATGATGGTTGGACGCCGCAAGAGAATTCTTGCCTACTTGAGCAAAAAAGACATCGAACGCTATCGTGCCTTGGTAGGACGTTTGGGTATCCGCAGCAAACTGTAAGCGAGCGCGGAAGTCCCGAACGTTTTTTTGTGCGTCTGCGAATATGCCCCGTCTTCGCAAAGTCCCTCTCGGCAAGACAGAGAGGGACAAGGGCAAACCTATATTTCCCATGTGTTGGGACAGCATAATGACAGGGTTCAGGGTAAGCGCATTCTGACGGCGTGCGTTTTCCCTGACCCCTCTACCGACTGCTTCCCCACTCCGACACACCGCGCATTTCTCCCAAGTTCAGGAGAAATCTCGCGGTATTCGGCATTTGCTTTCCTATCTGTTCTGTCTGATGTTCAATGTTTCCGCGCTTGAGAACAACAGAGTGTTCTCGCGAAGATTTGTGCGTCTGATTGGGCAGAGAGATTCCCGAGGAGAATATTTGTGTCTCATACCGTAGAACGTGAAATCGCCGGCAGAGTTCTGAAACTCGAAACCGGCAAACTCGCCAAACAGGCAGGCGGAGCCGTCCTGCTTTCCGAAGGCGATACCGTCATTCTGGCAACTGCCACCATGAGCAAAGAAACCCGCCCGATTGACTTCTTTCCGCTGACCTGTGACTATGAAGAGCGCAAATATGCGGTCGGCAAGATTCCCGGCGGCTTCGTCAAGCGCGGCGGCAGACCGAGCGAAAAAGCGATCCTGACTTCGCGCCTGATTGACCGCCCGCTACGCCCCCTCTTCCCCGATGGAATGCGAAACGACATTCAGGTGATCGCGCTTCCGTTGTCCGTCGATCTTGAGAACCTGCCCGATACCCGCTCGATTGTCGCGGCTTCTGCGGCTCTCATGGTGTCCAATATCCCATGGGAAGGTCCGGTAGGTGCGTGTCGTGTCGGCAAAATCGACGGCAAGTTGATCATCAATCCGACGCTGGAGCAGCTCAAGGTTTCTGATCTCGATCTGGTTGTCGCTGGAACCAAATTGGCGATCATCATGGTCGAGGCGGGCGCGTATTTCGTGTCCGAAACCGAAATGCTCGAAGCCATGGACGCCGCTCATGCCGTCGTTCAGGAGCAGTGTGCGTTGCAGGAAGAGCTGCGCGAACTGGCGGGCAAGCCGAAAGCCGAACTGCAATACTTCAACCCGAACGCGGAGATTCTTGGCGTGATTCAGTCCGAAATGGGCGAAACAATCAAAGCCGCGATCCAAAATCCCGATAAAGCCGCTCGTGAGGACGCGATCAGCGAACTCAAAGCGGAAATTGTCAAAAGCGTTATTGACCGCTATCCCGAACAAAAATCGGAAATCGCGGAAGCCGCCGAAAAAGCCGTCAAGAAAGCGATTCGCTCGCTGATCATCACGGAGCGCATTCGCCCCGATGGACGCAAATTGGAAGAGATTCGTCCGATCTCCTGCGAAATAGGTATACTGCCTCGCGTGCATGGAACAGGCTTGTTTACTCGCGGGCAGACTCAAGTGCTGACGACGCTGACGCTTGGTTCCACCGCCGACGCGCAGACCGTGGACAATTTGGAATCCAACGACGAGAAGAAGAACTATATGCACTTCTATAATTTCCCGCCCTATTCGGTGGGAGAAGTGCGCCCGATGCGCGGACCCGGACGGCGCGAAATCGGACACGGAGCATTGGCAGAGCGAGCGTTGGTTCCTGTCCTGCCGAAACTGGAAGATTTCCCCTACACGATGCTGCTCCAGAGTGAAGTTCTCGAATCCAACGGTTCCACTTCGATGGCGTCGGTTTGCGGCTCAACGCTGGCACTGATGGACGCAGGCGTGAAAATCTCGGCTCCTGTCGCGGGTATCGCTATGGGCTTGATGACGCAGGGCGACCAGTTCGCGGTTCTGACCGACATTCAGGGCATGGAAGATTTTTCCGGCGATATGGATTTCAAGGTCGCAGGAACAACCGAAGGCATCACGGCGATCCAGATGGACACCAAAATCCAGGGGATACCGCGTGAGGTCATGGTTCAGGCGTTGGAACAGGCGCGTCAGGGACGCTTGCATATCCTCGGCAAAATTACCGATGCCATTGCAGCCCCGCGCACCGAACTGAACGCCTATGCACCGAGTATCATCACCATTCAGATCAATCCTGAACGTATTGGCGAGGTGATCGGACCGGGAGGCAAGATGATCAAGAAGATCACTGCCGAAACCGGAACGTCTATCGATATTCAGCAGGACGGTAAGATTTTCATTGCGGCTCCCGATCAGGTGAGCGGCAAAGCTGCCTCCGATATTATTCTCGGCATGGTCGGCGAGATCGAACCCGGTACGCTATTCATGGGCAAGGTCACGCGACTGATTGGAATGGGCGCGTTTGTCGAACTGGTTCCGGGACGCGAAGGGATGGTTCATGTCAGCCACTTGAAAAATCCTCCGGTGCGACGCCCAGAGGAAGCGGTCAAGGTCGGCGATGAAATACAGGTTCGCGTGATCGAAGTGGACGGTCAAGGTCGTATCAATTTGTCGGCGATCAATCTCGATCAGCCGTTCGATGCGGGTATGTCCAGACGTCCTGACGGAGACCGAGGCGGAGATCGCGGCGGACGTGGCGGAGACCGAGGCGGAGACCGTGGGGGGGGTGATCGCGGAGGACGCGGCAACGATAGAGACAGAGGCAGCAGAGATCGCGGTCCGCGCCCCGATTTCGCGCAGTCGGCTCCTCCCCCGCCAGCCACTGAGGTTGAAGATGACGACGATACGCCCAAAGTGCGGTTTCGCCCGCGCCGCTAATCGGGAAATCGCGTAGAATATTGAGAGTAACGCCGCGCAAAGATTTTCTCTTTGTGCGGCGTTTTTGCGTGTGTTAGACGGAATCTTTTCTTCTGAGAAACCACAGGCTTACCAGAAAGTATGCCACACCAATTCCCAAAAGTGAGAGCCAAGC
>CAZPZP010000598.1:0-3315 GCA_964591025.1 uncultured Chthonomonadaceae bacterium | reverse complement strand
TATTGAAATCAAAGCGTTTACCCAACGCTCGCCCGTTTCCGAACTGGAAAAAGCTTTAGGTCAATATCAACTCTATCGCAGTTACCTGCGACGCCTTGCGCCAGATGAAGAAATTTATCTTGCGGTAGACATAGTCGCCTATCTTCGGGAGTTCAAGCGTCTTGGTTTTCAAGCAATCGTCGAAGACTACAATGTGGCTATTTTGATTGTTGATACAAAGAAAGGGGAAATCGTCGAATGGAAAAGTTAGATCACTACCGTCAAGCCATTAGAAACGTGTTGCAATACCATGCTGATCTGATGAACGGTCAGCCAGTTCCGGGAGAAATTGTTTCTATTGTTTCCGATGAGAAACATGACGAATATCTCCTTGTGCGTTATGGCTTCCCTCATGGAGTCCGAACGCATTATGTCAAGGCGCATTTGCGATTGTTCGAGGGTAAAGTCTGGGTCGAATACGATATGACGCACAAAAGTTTGGCAGAAGATTTAGAGGATGAGGGCGTTCCGCGTGAGGACATCATGATCGCCTTTAACCCCGTCGCAATGACCTACGCTGAACTTGCCGCGTAATCCAACGACTAAACAAAAATTCGCGCCGCTTTCACTGTGATTGTGCGAGCGGCGCGAATGTATTTTTGTCCGAGAGAGAGGAGTTATTTCGCGTCTTTCTTTTCTTCTTTTTTCTCGGCGTCAGCAACATAAATCAGAGCGTTGACGCCCTCTTTGTGGGCGTTCTCAACGGTTGCCAGATTCTTCTTGGTGGCGACATCCCACAATTTGACGTGACCGTCGGCTCCCGCTGTGATAATCACTTTGGTTTTGGGATCAATAGCGATAGCGTTGACGCCGGTTTTGTGACCAGAGTCAACGGTATCGAGCAGTTTTTTGGTATCGGTATCCCAAATTTTGACTTTACCATCCGCGCCGCCGGAGATCAATTTCTTGCCGTCGGCGGTGACTGCCATACATTTGATCGCACTGCCCTGCTCTTCGGCAAAATCGCCGTTGCCTCTGTCCGCAGTCCACCACTTGATCATCCCCTTTGTACCGCCGGTATAGAGAGATCCCTCCGTCGGACTGGGGTTCACTGCCATCGAGGAGAGACCGCCGTCAATCTCAATGTCGAACTGCTTCGCGCCGTCTTCGTTCCAAAGCCGAACATAGTTATCTTTGCCGCCGGTGATGATCATCGTAGGAACGGCAATAATTCCGATAACGTCGCCTTCATGCGTGTCGGGAACCGCCGCCAACTCTTTGCCGCTGGTCGCGTCCCAAATTTTGACCTTTTTGTCGCCGCTGCCAGAGAAAAGTTTTTCGCCGTCAAGAGAGTACCAGAGAGCCGTGACGGATTTGTCGTGCGCGGCGATCTCTTTGATCAGTTTGCCATCTGCCGGATTCCACAGTTTGACTTTCTTGTCCGCGCCGCCCGTTGCCAGCACTTTGCCGTTGGGGCTAAGGGCAATCGCCAAAACCGCGCCTTCGTGCGCGTCAATCGCGGCAAGTTCTTTGCCTGTTGCGGCGTCCCAAACTTTGACTTTCTTGTCTGCGCCTGCCGTAATCAGTTTGTCGGCAAGGGCGGGGCGTGCCAGTGTTCCTAATGCTGAGGCACAAACAGCCAGCATTCCCAGCGTTCGCAGGGTTATTGTCATCTCGATTCGTCTCCTTTTGACGGTTTCCTATTGCTTTTTCACAGGGCGAACGCGCTCCGAATTTGCCCGTCGCCTGTCTCGATTGCAGGTATGTCCATTTCCCTGTACGAACAAAAACGCTCTGCGTGTCGCTTTTTCTCAGAAAATTAGTGAGCGAACAATTTCCTTATTTGGTTTCGATGCGGTACAGTGCCGATTTTGTGCGAACAAACAAGGCTTTGCCGGAGACGGCGGGTGACGCCATGAAGCCATCGCCGAGTTCGCATTCCCCGATTTTCTGGTAGGTGCGACCGGGCTTGACAAGAGTCGTTTTGCCCTCTTCGTTGAACAGATAGATGCGCCCTTCGGCATAAATCGGCGAAGCGGAAAAGTTGCCGCCAACGCGCTCTTTCCAGATTTCTGCGCCGGTTTTCGCGTCGAGGCAGGTCAAAAATCCGCCGTCACTGATGATATAGAGTAACCCGTCAATGAGAAGCGGCGACGGCTTAAACGGCATATTGCGCGAGAACTTCCATGCAATATGGGTGTCCGTGACATCGCCGCGCCCTCCCAGTTTGACCGCGATCAGATCGGAGCGATTGTAGCCCGTGAACAGATAAGCCATGCCGTCGCCGACCAGTGTTCGCGCCGAGCCGGAATAGCCACCATGCCGAATACGCCAGATTTCGCTGCCGGTGCGCGGATCATAGGCACACGCCGCCATCGCCGCCGTGCTGATCATCTGCGTCTGCCCATCAACAGTAGTAAAGGTGGGCGTATGGTACGCTTTTCGCATCTCGGCGTGCAGCCCCTTCCATTCGATGCCGCGATCACTTTTCCAGAGGGTTTTGCCTGTGGTTTTGTTGAGGGCGATCAGATATTGAACGTCAATCCCATCGAATGTAAGAATCAGGGCGTTGCCGTAAAGGACAGGCGATGAGCCAGGTCCGACAGAGTGTTTGCAATGAATATCGCGCCGTTCCCAAAGGGTATTTCCTGTTTTTTGGTCGAGGCAGACGGTTCCATAGGTTCCGAAATGAAGATAGACGCGGTCTTTATCTACAGCGGGCGTCGGCGAGGCATAACTGTTGAAATCGTTGATCGGTTCCGGTGTGGCATTGGTGATCAAGGGGCGATTGATGCGGATTTTGCCTGTCTCTTTGTTGATTGCCAGCACAGACATTTGATGCCCGTCTTTGTCTGCATTCGTCAGCCAAATGGTGTTATCCCAAATAATGGGAGACGACCAAGCGCGTCCGTCAATCGGCGTTTTCCAGCGGACGTTTTGGGTTTCGCTCCATATCGTCGGCAGTCCGGCGGCTTTGGTGAAGCCATCGGTGGTATTGCCGCGATAGTCTGTCCAGTTGGTATCGAGGGCGGACGCGGCGAGGCTAAATGCAGCCAGTGTTGTTATCGAAAGCGCGGTGCGGAAAGCGCGAAGCATAGAGCGAAATTCTCCTTGAAATAATTACAACCACCCCCTAACCCCCTCCTTCCGTAAGGAGGGGGAATCAAAAACATCCCTTACGCGAATGTTTCGCAAGGAGGGGAAACTCTGGCTCCCTCCCCTTATGGAAGGGGAGAGGAAACTCCGGCTCCCTCCCCTTATGGAAGGAGAGGGGAAACTCCGGCTCCCTCCCCTTATGGAAGGGGAGAGGAAACTCCGGCTCCCTCCCCTTATGGA
>CAZPZP010000597.1:0-3326 GCA_964591025.1 uncultured Chthonomonadaceae bacterium | reverse complement strand
TGCCGTTGCTTGAAAACTACAGAAATCGCCAAAGACCCTAAACGTCCGATAATGTAGCGTTGGAGCAATTTGTGAAAATCTCCACAAACCGATTTTTTTGGGAGGGCTATAGCCCTCCCAAAAAAATCGCGGGGCGCAACGCGCCCCGCGATTACTTCTCTTCTGTAATGATCCACATTCCGATTTAGAACAGCATTTGCAATTTGCCTGTACTGTCGCCAAGCGTCTCCGCGTGAACCCCCATCCGATCCAGTAAGGAAAGATAGAGGTTGTTCAGAGGCGTCTCATTCGCGTACTTCACATGGCGCCCCGTCTTAAAGGTTCCCCCACCCTTCCCAAAGAGCAGAATCGGCAAGTCCTCATGATTGTGGCGATCACCGTCGCTGATGCCTCCGCCATAGACGATCATCGAGTTGTCGAGCATCGTCCCCTCGCCTTCTTTGATCGACTGCATCTTCTCTACAATATACGCCAGTTGTCGCGTGTGGAAAAGATTGATTGCCTGAATTTTGGCTTGCTTCGCCGGGTCGTTGCCGTGATGAGACAGATCATGATGACCCTCTGGAACATCGATCAACTTATAACTGCGGTTGCTTCCCTCGTTTGCAAACATAAAGGTCGAGATGCGTGTTAGGTCGGCTTGGAACGCCAGCACCATCATATCGCCCATCAATCGGATATGCTCGCCATAATCGTTCGGAGTCCCTGCCGGAGCCTTCACGCCCCCAAAACCCGCCTGTCCCTTGAACTTCTCTGCTCGGTCAATGCGCTGTTCGATTTCGCGAACACCCTCGAAATACTCGTCCAGTTTGCGCTTATCATGACTTCCGAGTTTTGATTTCAATACAGAAGCATCTTCCATCACAAAATCCAAAATGCTTTTATGATAACGGTTCCGGCGTGCGCGGCTCTCCTCTGTCTCATTCCGATCACCATTCGAGAACAAACGCTCGAACACCGCACGCGCATCAACCTCTTTGGCTACCGGCGTATTCGGCGAACGCCAAGAGACCGAAGACGAATACGCGCAACTATAGCCCGAATCGCAGTTTCCCGCTTGCGCCCCTCGCTCACAGCCCAATTCCAGCGACGCAAACCGGGTCTGATTGCCCACCTTCTGCGCCGCCAACTGATCTGCTGAAATCCCCACTTTGATGTCCGCGCCCGCCGTTTTCAGCGCGTGGCAGCCCGTCAGCCAGACAGCCGAAGACCGCGCATGGTCGCCCGCACCGTCTTTATGGGCACGCGCATGATCCTGCGTCAATCCCGTCAAAACCATCATACTCTTGCGGACATTTTTCAGCGGTTGCAAGGTCGCAGGAAGTTCAAAGTTTGCGCCTTGAACTTTCGGCGTCCAATCCGCCATATTGATCCCATTCGGCACAAATAGAAACGCCATACGGTTAATCGAGTTCTTTTTCACCGACTGCGCCAAAGCAGAGGTCGGAATCATCGAATCCAGCAAAGGCAACGCCAAAGCCGTTCCAATGCCACGCAAAAAAGTACGACGCGGAATAATCCCATTGCTCATTTCAGTTCTCCATCTCCTCGACGCATACGGAACGGGTCGCTTTGCACCACCGCGCTCACCAGTGCCGAGAAGCGATAGCCTTTCTTCTCGACAGACTTCACCAAATCATCTACTTGACACTTATCCGTATAAGTCAAACCGCGCCCTGTGGCGTAAGTAAGAAGCTTCTCTGCCAGATTTTTGGTGAATTGTCCCTTTTTCTCCAGCAAAATCGCCTTCAACTGACCCGGACCATTGAATGACTTACCATTTGGCAATGTTCCCGATGCGTCTATGGCAACATTCTCATCTTTGGTACGCCATGCCCCAACAGCATCGAAATTCTCCAAGCCGAAACCGAGCGGGTCCATTCGCGCATGACACGAGGCACACGCCGGATTCGCACGATGCTGCTCCATTCGCTGGCGCAGGGTTCCAGTCAGTTTGCCCTTTTCCAATTCCGGCACATTCGGCGGCGCGGGCGGCGGGGGCGTTCCAAGCATCTGTTCCAACACCCATTTGCCGCGCTTCACAGGCGACGTGCGAGTCGGATTCGACGTGACAGTGAGAATACTTGCCTGAGTCAGCAATCCGCCGCGTTCACTGTTCGCCAAAACCACCTTACGGAAGTTATCACCTGTCACGCCGCCAATGCCGTAATGCTTTGCAAGCGGCTCATTGAGAAAAGTATACTTCGAATCAATGAATTCCAAGACGCTCCGGTCTTCTTTGACAACCGACTGAAAGAACATTTTCGTTTCCGTCAGCATAGCCAGTTTCATCTTATCATTGAACGTCGGAAACCGTCCCGGATCGGGCGCGACACTGCTGAGAATTCGAAGCGTCAGCCACTGTTCCGCGAAATTGTCCGCCAACTCTTCTGCCTTGGGACTCTTCAGCATCCGCTTCACTTGAGCGTCCAAAATCGCCGGTTTGCTCAGTTGATTCTTTTCCGCCAGAGATAACAATTCCTCATCCGGTTGTGTACTCCACAAAAAGTAGGAGAGCCGAGTCGCCAGTTCCAAATCGGTAATGCTGCGCTTCGCCTTCGGGTTATTCGGTTCGGGATCGACTTCAACGCGGAACAGAAAATTCGGCGACACCAGCAACGCCTGAACCGCCAGTTGCAAGCCCTGCTCGAAACTCTCACCCTCTTTTTTGGCAACCGCGAGATACCGCAGAAGGCGATCAATCTCAGTGGCTTTTACAGGGCGGCGATAAGCACGCCGCGCCAGTGTTGCTAGCAAAGTCCGTGCCGCCGTCTGCTTGTTCGAGCTGCTCAGGACGGCTCCAGAGAATTTTTTCTGAATGTCAGTGAGAGGTTTGAGGTCGGATGCATCGCCCGTCATCTCCAAACCTGCGATAATCAAATTACGATCTCGTCGGTCGGGGTTCTTAACTGTGGGATCGTAAAAGTCGTTGAGAAATTCCACAGTGACCTTGTGCGCCCCTGCCTTCACATTCAGCACCGCATCATAATTCAGCGGCTTGTTCTCTTCATTGGGGACATCAAACTCACTAACCGCGTTTCCGTCTACCTTGACCGCCATTTTACACGGCTCTTTTCCGGCTTGCTGACCATAAGCCCGAATTTTCAGCAGATATTCACCCTGTTTCGGAAAGGTATGATCGAGGGTTATCGTTCCATTGGTCTGTAACATTCCATTCGAGCCGGTAGAGTGTGAGAGCTTGGCGAGATCGAACTTTTGTGACTGGACTCGGCTTTCTGGCGTGGCAATCACCGCTTGCGAAATCTTTTCCGCCGCCGTCAGATACTTCTCCATGAGCAGAGGCGAGATGGACAGCACATCTCCGA
>CAZPZP010000596.1:0-3329 GCA_964591025.1 uncultured Chthonomonadaceae bacterium | reverse complement strand
CCTATCGCACCGTTTTGCGTCTCATGCGGTCATAGAGAACGGCGGCGATAATCACGGAGCCGACAATCATATATTGCTTTCCGGCTTCGACGTTGTTGAGGTTGCAGCCGTTCTGGATCACCGCCATCAGGAACGCGCCAAGAATGGTTCCGGGGATGCCGCCAATCCCGCCAAACAGACTGGTTCCGCCGATAACCGCCGCCGCCACCGAGCCGAGTTCTAATTGAGGTCCGGCATTGGGCTGTGCTACTCCTGCCTGTGAGATCGAAATGACCGCCGCCAATCCCGCCATCAAGCCCGAAAACGCCATGATCGTGATCGTGAGTTTTTGCAGGTTCAAACCTGACAAGCGCGAGGCATCCGCATTGCCGCCCATTGCATACACCGAACGCCCCCACCGAGTCCGCGCCAACAGCACAATCGCCACAATTGCCGCGCCCATCATGATCAAAAAGGCATACGGAATGCCCGCCGTCGCCTTGCTCTCGAACAACGCCCCGGCACCGATCTGATCGAAGCCTTTTGCCTGACCGGAGATATTCTGCCCACCCGAAATCGTCAACGCCAATCCGCGACACAGCATCATCATGCCGAGCGTCACGATGAACGACGGAATACGCCCAAACGCCGTAATGACTCCGTTTGCTACCCCGATAGCAGTTCCCGCCAAGCACGACAGCGTGATCGCCATCGCCATTCCCGCCTGATGATCGCGCATCGCCCAACCCGCCACGCACCCCGCAAACGCAACATTGAACCCGACGGACAAGTCAATGTTGCCGGAGATAATCACGACGGTTTGCCCCACCGCCAATATCGCGACAACCGCCGTCTGCCGCGCAATATCCTGTAAATTGGTGATTGTTGCAAACGCGGGTGTGATGCGCCACAGCACCACGCATAGCACAAACAAAAAGGTCAACGGAGCCAGAATGTCCTTCAGAAACTGGCTTTGTAGTATGCCGCTTTTGGGAGATGTTTCGATGGTTGCAGATTGTGCCGACAAGCGTTTGTCCTCTCAAATCGAGATTTTGGAATGGCTTGATCGTAGCAGAGAAGCGGGCGGTTGTCAAGCAGGGGAAACGGGCGGGCGTGTCGAATAGGGCGGCATGATGACATCGCTTTTGTTTTTGCGGTGGAATGAATTCCCCGCTGTGGAGGACGCAACGTCCGCCTTCGCGGACAATCTCACAAATTGGGGCTGTCCTCGCAGGAGGACATCGCGTTTTCGTGCGCGGGGAATTCATTCCACCGCAATCTGCCTTTTCACAACACTTGCCTTGTTGATTTGTGCGTTGCCTCTGTACGCCCAAACCAGTGGCATGGGCAGTGATCCCGAACTCGTCGCGGCAGTCAATACGATTCTTGATGACAAGGCGATAGCATCGGGGTTTCAGGGAGTGGTGATTCAGTCGCTCCAAACGGGTGAAACGCTCTACGAACTCAACGCCGACAAAACTTTTCTGCCCGCCTCGAACAACAAACTGCTCACGGCAGCCGTTGCGCTGGAGAAATTAGGCAAAGACTTTGTGTATCGAACCCGCGTCTATCGCACCGGCAAAGTGGACTCCAAAGGCGTCCTGCATGGCGATCTCATCTTACAGGGTTCCGGCGATCCGCTCCTCTCTCCCAACGACCTCAAAGCCCTCGTGCGAAAGGTCAAGAATGCAGGAATACGCAAAGTAGGAGGCAATTTTGAGTATGACGCCTCCCTCTTCGATACTCAAGAATTGGGAGAAGGCTGGTCGTGGGATGACGAGACTTTTTATTATTCCGCACAAGTCAGCGCGTTGAATGTCAATCAAAATATGATTTATGTTCAAGTGGTGCCAAGCAAGAAGGCTGGCAGTTACGCCTCCCTGATTATTGGACCTCAGCATATTGCATTCGGCGCACATTGTATAGTGATGACAGCCAAATCTGGAAGCAAGAAAACACTCTCTTTTGAAAGAGAACGAGGTCATAATTATCTCACTGTCAAAGGGAGTATTCCCATTGGCATCAAACCTTCTGACAATCTGCCGATAGGCGTTACCGTCGAAAATCCTGAGTTTTTTACAATGACTCTTTTCTCCGCAGATTTTTTAGATGATAGGAGTGATCTATTGGGAAGTTTTTATTATCAGCCACCTGTCTTTCCAAAAAACGCCGTTCTTGTCGCGGAACACAAATCTGCGTCGCTCTCTTGGTATCTCAAGCGACTCAATAAGCCGAGTGATAATCTGGTTGCGGAGTGTTTGCTAAAAACGGTGGGTGCGAAGGTCAAAGGCAAGGGAACCGCAAACGCCGACGGCACAGGTTCGACGGTTGCGCTCGAATGGTTCAAGATGATTGGATTGGAGACGACGCGCATTCGCATGGCAGACGGCTCCGGCTTGTCGCGGGTCAATTATGTGTCGCCGCGCAATCTCGTCACGCTGCTCGCCTATATGAAAACGCGCCCTGATTTCGCCGTTTTCTACGACTCGCTGCCCATTGCGGGCATTGACGGAACTCTCAAAAATCGCCTCAAGAATACTGCCGCCGCCAACAACTGCCGCGCCAAAACCGGAACCATGATGCAGGTCTGTTCTCTCAGCGGCTATGTCACAGCGAAGGACGGCGAACAGTTTGCCTTTTCAATCCTGATGAACAACCAACTCGCGCCGTCGTCCGCCGCCCGCGCTATTCAAGACAAAATCGTCGTTCTCCTCGCAGAACACACCCGGAGCAAACCCTGAATGCAAGTCAAAGCCGCCGTTATCCCCGCCCCGCACAAGCCAATAGAGATACGCGAATACCAACTGCCCGAACTCGAAGCCGGTTCGATTCTGTTGAAAACGCTCGCCTCCGAAGTGTGCGGAACCGACGTTCATCTGTGGCATGGGAAGCTCGCGGGCGTGCCATATCCTCTCATTCCCGGTCATGTCAGCATCGGGCAAGTGCAAGAGTGCGACAGCTCGGTGAAATATGCCGACGGGCAAACTGTCCAAAAAGGCGACGTTGTCACGTTTCTCGATGTGATCGGAACCTGCGGGACGTGCTGGTATTGCACCGTTGCCAAAGCCTCGACGCGCTGCCCGGAGCGCAAAGTCTATGGTATCACGCTCGGCGCGGAAGAGGGAATCGGCTTGGCGGGCGGCTGGTCGGAATATATTTACCTGCGTCCCGGAACCAAGCCGATCAAACTCGCTGATGGTGTTTCTACCGATGCGTGGATCGGCGGAGGCTGCGGTTTGCCGACTGCCGTTCATGCTGTGACTCTCGCTCGAATTCAACTTGGTGATAGGGTTTTGGTTCAGGGTTCCGGTCCCGTCGGCTTGAGCGTCGCGGCATTAGCGATGCTGTCC
>CAZPZP010000595.1:0-3329 GCA_964591025.1 uncultured Chthonomonadaceae bacterium | reverse complement strand
CCAAGCGTCCTTCGGACGCGGAATTCTCGCGCAAGAGCAACGCATCCGAAGGGTGTTTGTCCGCAGGACACGGTGCCGGGTATTTAAAATGCCCGCACACCCGGCAAAATCTCAGCAACGAGATTTGGACAGTAACAATTCATTTCGCCGCTGGAGGCGTATTCGCGCCGTGCATCCTTCGGACGCGATGCTCTCCTCGTTGCGAGGGGTTCTTAAATTTTGCAAAACTCTTGTCCGCCTCCAAAGTGGGAACGGACTCATAATCGTCGGAGCGTTTTCTGTCTCCGCACGTTCGATAGAAGACGCGAAAGGAAGTAATTATGCGTATCGTGCGAGTGCTGCTGATCGTGGCACTGATAATCTCTGTCCTCGGCAATGTCATCCTGTGGGCAAAATATGGAAACCGCCGCTCGGTTGTGACGGTCAATGGAACTGGCATCAGCAAACGCGATATTGACGACTACCTGCTTCAGCAAGCCGGTCCCAATGTCAAAGCGACAATGGTACAGCGAATGTTGGTCGAGCAGGAAGCCAAAGCGAAAGGCGTTCTGCCTTCCCAAGCGGATATTGACGAAGAGTTCAACCTGCAAAAAGAGATGGACTTCCGATTTGCTCAGCAAGTCAACGCCAATCCGTGGGTCGCTGGAGAAAGTAAAAGGCAGCTCGGCGAGCGGATCGCCAAAATTCGCCTCCTCACCAAAGATGTTCCCGTCGCCGATGAGGAGATCAAAGAGGAATATGCGGGAGCGGCGACACGCTACGACACTCCCAACAAGGCGAAAGTTCATCTTGCTGTTATCACCGACCCAAGCAAAGTCAACGAAATCAAACAGTTGATGACCAGCAATCCGCCGGTCAGCCCGACAGTCATTATGCAGCAATATCGTACCGCCGTCGCGTTTTTGGGTGATGAGAACAAATTCACGGTTGCACAGCCGTTTGGAACCCCGCAGAGCAAAGAAGTCTTTGCGATAAAACCGAATGAGGTCAAAGTTTTCCCGCCCGGAGAGTTCGCAAAGATGGGCGCGAAGGCGATCTTGATTCGGATGCTGGAAGTGACTCCGGGCAAAAAAGCCGACCTCAACGACCCGAAAACCAAAGAAAAAGTGCGGATTCAGGTGGCGGCGCGGCGTGCCAAACCATGGCAGGAATATTTCTCGACCCTGTGGGCAAATTCTAAAGTGACAACGGAGAATCCGCAGGACTTGAAAAATATGGAGATGATTTACTTCCCCGAACGCGCTCGCGACGGGGCGAAGTAAGGGCGTCGGGTTGGTGGGCAATTGGGTCGTTAGGTTGCTCTGGATGAATTGGCGTCCGCAGGACGCTCGTCGGAACGACACCCTGCCGGGTACTTTCAGTACCCACAGTGACGGGGACTCAAAATGCCCGCTCTATAATTGAGCAATCTGCCGTTACGTTGATAAGTCATGCAATGAGAGGGCGTTTTCGCTCGTAAACGTGGGTGAGTGAAGACGCCCCTTTTTTGTGAGGAAAGAACTGCTATGGAAGCACGCGCTGTGCCGTCCGGTAGAAAATTTGTGTGGTGGCTGCCGTTTATTGCCGCGATAGCATTGATCGCCGTCCTCTACCGGGAGACTTTTTTGTGGTGGAAAGTCGAGTGGACGAATCCGGGCAGTTTCTATGCTCACGCGATTTTCGTGCCATTTTTCGTTGCTGTCATGATTTGGCGCAACCGTCCCAAACTGCAAGCCGTCACATGGATGCCCTCATGGTCGGGAGTCCCTTTGATTGCCGCCTCGATGTTTATGCTGCTGTTCGCACAGCGTTCCGACATCAGCGTCATCAAATCGATCTCGTTCGTTCTGCTGACGGTCGGCAGTGCCATGATGCTTCTGGGACGGCGTTGGACACGGACGCTGCTGTTCCCGTTGTTCTTTTTGATCATGATGATTCCGCTCATTCCCGATCAGTTGATCAATGGCATCGCGTTTCCGATTCAGATGGCTTCGGCATCGTTTGCGACCAAGATGCTCAATCTGTTCCAACTCCATGCCGTTCAGCAGGGAACCGTCATTCAGATGGAATCCTATCAGATGTCGGTGGAATTGCCGTGCAGCGGATTCAAAACGCTGATTTCGCTGCTGACTTTCTCGGCTGCCTTTGCCTATCTCGTTGAGGCTCCCCTGTGGAAACGCTGGACGTTGTTCCTGACCACGATTCCGCTGAGTTTGGTTATCAACGCGCTCCGTATTACCTTGATTGGCATTGTCGGCGAAATTATTAGTTCTAAAGCCGCCGGGACGTTTCACGATTCCAGCGGATTTATCGTGCTGATTTTGGCGTTCCTGTTCCTGTTCAACTTTGCCCGCATCCTCCAGTGTGACCGCTTCTTGGGCGTTCCGCTGAGCGACGCGGCGGAGAAAGAGGACACGGAACGCGCCAAAGCGGAAGACGAACTGCGAAGCCAAATGGCGGCAGAAGGCAAAACAGTTTCTGTGCGGAACGCCGAAGCCCCGTGGTGGAAAGAGCTGCTCGCCCTGCGCCCCAGCGCAGAGCAACTGCGAAAAGTCCAGCCCTATATTTTGGCATTGTGTGGAATTTTTGCGGTGGTTATCGGGATACGCAGCCGAGTGTTTCAGCCAGTTCCGCCCGGCAATCCCATTGCCACCAAGCAGGTTCCGACGCAGTTCAAGGCAGGCGAGGCGACTTGGACGGCACAAGCGGATCAGAAGGATTACGATAAACTTCCGCGTGATGTGCAGGAGAATCTCAACCCCAGTCGCGTCATTAATCGCAACTATCGAAGCGACAAGGGCGGGCAGGTTCAGTTGTTCGTGACGGCGGGCAATGGACGCAAGACGTTCCATGATCCGCACACCTGCGCTCTCGGCTCCAACGCTCAAGTGATCGATATCAAAGTGGTGGACGTTCCGACGAAATACGGCACGGTGCGGGTGCAGGAGAGTCATTACAAGTTCAAGGATGTGCCGGAAAAAATCTTGATGATGTTCTTCTATGTGGTTGAGGATAAAGTCCTGCAAAAAACGGAACAGATTCGCAACGCGATGATCTTGCAGACGTTCTTGGGCGACTCCGGTATTCCCTCCTATTTTGTCCGCGTGACACAGTCGGTGCCGGGCGTTGACGATGCCCGCGTGATGGAGACGACCAAATTCATCGAAGGGCTTTGGGAGAACGTCGGTCCTATTATGACGGGCAAAGAGAAAGCGGAATACGAACCGCCGCCCGTCTCCTTGAAAGAGAACTTGCTGCCGACGCCGTAATTGCTAATAGACAAATCAGATGAATTTCGTACATTGCGCGTCCGAAGGACGCTTGGCGGCACGCCATTTCAGACGGGGGTT
>CAZPZP010000594.1:0-3330 GCA_964591025.1 uncultured Chthonomonadaceae bacterium | reverse complement strand
ACAATATGACGAAACTCTCTTGCCGTGTCTGCATTGCCCAATGACCCAAACACAAAAAGCCGCCTCTTCTCCAAAAATGAAGAAGAGGCGGCTTCGTTGTTGTCAAACAGAAATCAAGCCGACCAGCGTCCAGTTGTCACAGCGAGAATCACGCTGAAAGCGAAAAACGCTATCGAAAGGTTGCGCGTAAGCAGATTCATTTTCTCCTCACGTCCGGCAAGCCCTTTGAATGATGACTGAACCGACGTACCAATCTGTCCGGTCAAGCCTTCTGTTTTGCTTTCCTGCTGTTGGATGATAAAGATCAGGCTAATGCCGGTCAAGACCTGCGCGATAGAGATCAAAATATAGAGAGCCTGAAGCATCGTGAATCAATCCTCCTCACAAAATTTCGTTGTCATGATGCCATCACAACGCCTAAATGTCAAGCAAAACAGCCTATTTCTTCCGCATCTCTTCTTCGACACGGCGGCGGATTTCGGCTTCACGCTCTTTCTCTTTACGGAGTTCGTCGTCTTGGTCTTCGCTCATTCCCTTCTTAAACTCTTTCATGCCCTGACCCATTCCCTTCATCATTTCGGGAATTTTCGTTCCGCCGAAGAGTAAGACGATGACCAAAATGACAATAATAATCATCGTCGGATTCATCGGATTGGCTAAAGTTTCTAAGGTTCCCATCATCGAAAATCTCCCTGATTAGTCTACACACTGTCGCCGCATTATCCCTTGGATCGCGGCACTCGTCCTGAAGCGGCATGAACTTCCGGCGCGGCATCTGCCAGCGCGGGCGAGGCAAAATCGCCTCGTGTTTGCTCTACCGAACCCGTTGAAGTCGAGGCACTGCCTTCGGCTTGGAACGGCTCCCACTTTTCCAGTTTGACACCTGACGAGTGAGAGTTATCGCCAGAACCGGTATTGTAGGCACTGCCATTATAGTCGGTGCCATAGTTGGTCGTATCGTCATAACGCGGCGGCTCATAGGGACGATTATAGGTATCGTCATCCGTGGCTCCGCGCATGGCATCGGTGATCTCTTGGGTCGAGCGGCGCAGTTCGCGCAACGCACGCCCCAATTGCGCCCCAATCTCCGGCATTTTCTGCGGACCGAAAAGAATCAGCAGAATCGCCATCACGAGAACAATTTGTACAGGACCAAAAAAGGCGAGTTCCACGAGTTTCATGCCTCAAAGTTTAGCGTTTCAATACGTGACTGCTCCGCACACGCGAAAATGGCGTCACAGGTACAAAATCCGGCTCCGATAACGGCGGCGTTGGCGGCTCCTGCTCCTGTTGCAAGGCGAAGGGCTTCCCGATAATCTTCGGGTTTTGCGCCGTGGCTCCAACTCCAAAGGTATGCCGCAAGAAATGAGTCACCGGAAGCAACCGCACTGGCAAATTCGATTTTTGGCGGGAACGAGCGCAACGCCATACCGTCGCGTGTGACCAAAAGCGCACCGTCCTCGCCCAAAGTCACCGCGAGAACATCCACCGCTTCCGTGGTCAATTTCCGTGCCGTTTCAGAAAGATCAGCATCGCTTTCAATAGAATAGCCGATTCCTGCCAATTCTGCGCGATTCGGCTTGGCAAAATAGGGATGGGCGTCCAGTCCGATTTTGAGTGCCGCTCCGCTGGTATCCAATACCGTGCGAATTTCACGCGATTTGGCGCGAGCGATCAACTCCGCATACAGATCGTCACTCGCTCCCGGCGGCAAACTGCCGCTAAGTACGACAAAATGAAAACTCACTTGTGACAGCAAACTCTCGAATCGGCGCAATAGGGAGGTTTGCTCCCGCCGTGTGATCTCGTGTCCCGGCTCGTTGATTTCGGTCTGCGTGCCGTTAGTTGGATCGATCACCGCGCTACAAAGACGTGTCTCGCCTGAGACCCGTACACACTGCTCGGTGATCTCTTCTTTTTCAAGAGCGCGAGCAACAATTCGCCCATTTAAGCCGCCTAAAAAACCTGTAACGATAGCTTCGCCGCCTAATGTTTGGTAAACACGGGCAACATTGATGCCTTTGCCACCCGCGACGGTATGCGTCAACGTCGGGCGATTGACACGGTCTATCTGAAATCCATCTACCCGATACGTTTTGTCTACTGCCGCATTCGGCGTCACCGTCAGAATCACTGGACGGCTCCTCTCGATCCTCTGGTACGCAACGCAGGGGAGAAATGTTTGCCCGCGCCGCAGATTTTTTTAGAAAGCAGGCGAGCGTACTTTGAGTCAGTGCGAGGAATGAACGCGCCAATTATCTTGACAAATTCTACCACAGGGCGTATACTCTTAGCAAGTTTCGTGGCATTTCTGTTGCGATTCGCGCCCAGGTGGTGAAATGGCAAACACGCTAGTTTCAGGTACTAGTGCTCGCAAGGGCTTGGAGGTTCAACTCCTCTCTTGGGCATGACCGAATAACGTATTACGTTATTCGGTTTTTTGTTTTCGGGGGCGTTTTCAACACCAATTTTTCAGGGGTTTGAGAAG
The DNA here is from genome assembly GCA_964591025.1 of uncultured Chthonomonadaceae bacterium. Taxonomy (GTDB): domain Bacteria; phylum Armatimonadota; class Chthonomonadetes; order Chthonomonadales; family Chthonomonadaceae; genus CAZPZP01. The sequence goes on along the minus strand of CAZPZP010000594.1, from coordinate 842 downwards.
GCGAGCGAACTTGTGGAAAAATGTATTGCAGTGCAGTCAAATTTGCGTTTTGTCCTCTTGCGTTTCCTTGTAGACTATGCTACTATAGCCGCATCGTGAGGTTTTGCCGTGCCAAACTCTACCCTTTCTGGCGCGGCGGTTGGAATGCTCGCCATTGAGAAAATGCGCCCTCTCTGCCAAAGATCGGCGCGTCGGATGTATCCCTGTGAGAAAAGGAGAACTCGAATGCCCTACTCCGTCAAAAGCCAAAAGAATGGTACTGAGTACTACCTGCACTCTCAAGAAACCGATTCACGGGGCGGCAAACGCCTGTTGTATTTCTTTCGCAAAGTGGTCAAAGAGGGTGCTTTGGATGCCTTACCCGAAGGCTACATCATTACGGAAAGTGCACAAACCGGACTTCCACTGTTGAAACGCAAATGAATACTCCCATAATTCGCCCTGATTCGGATGTGCCTGTTCAGGGCTACTGCGTCCATTGTCGCTCTCAGCGGATGATGCAGGCAGCAATTCAAGTTTGCAACAAGCGTGGCAGACATGACCTGAAAGGTCAATGCGCCACCTGTGGCAAGGCAATGTATCGGCTTGGTGGCTGGGAGTCGCTCTCTCATGCCGTTGTTGCAGCAGATACGCCGCATGATTCTTCAACAGACTCGAATTCAACCATCCCTCCCGCTTGAATGCGCTTTTTAGCAGGAAATTGAAGAATTTCGTCGGCTCTCGATGCTGCCTATACTCTTTACGTATGGGCAGCATTTTTCTTTTGGGTCATTGGTGTCGTTGGGTCATTAGACCTCTTGTAAGAGTACAGCGAAATGAATTTCTCTGCTGGGGGCGTTCCG
>CAZPZP010000593.1:0-3335 GCA_964591025.1 uncultured Chthonomonadaceae bacterium | reverse complement strand
GGCGGAACGAGACCTGCACGAGAAATAAATTGTTGCTGTACTCTTGCAAGAGGTCGGCTCGGCACGAGTGGAGCGATACTGCGGAAACAAAACTCGCTCGCTTCACGTCAGGCGAATATATGGAAACCACACTCACAGCAGACAACGAGGAGACCGTCGCGCCAACGGGAGCGAAGCCGCATCGCCACGCCGTTCTCATTGTCAACGCCAAATCGCGGCAGGGCAAAGCGGGCTTCGAGACCGCGAAACAGACCCTCAGTGAGATGGGCGTCACGCTCAGACAGGCGTATGATTTGACCGATCCCTCCCGCTTATCCCAAACCGTCGAAACCTCCTTGCGCGAAGGAGCCGACCTGCTCGTTATCGGCGGAGGTGATGGCAGCTTCCGTACCGTCGCGAACCGCATCGCTAACACCGACGCGACACTCGGCATTCTTCCGCTTGGAACCGTCAACGATTTTGCGCGAAATCTCGGCATCGAGCCGACGATCCCCGAAGCGTGCCGCGTCATTGCCGAGGGTTACACTACGCAGGTCGATCTCTGCCGTGCCAACGACAAGCATTTTCTGATTACCGCAAGCATCGGATATTCCGCCGACGCGCAAGCCTTTCTCACGTCCGACTTGAAGAGGCGTTTTGGTCCGTTCGGCTATCTTATTGCGGGTATCAAGGCGATTCGTGCCATCAAGCCGTTCGCCGTGACTGTCAAGCACGCGGGCGGAACCGAAACCTTGCAGAGCGTTCAGGCGGGCGTCATCGGCGGGCATTATTGGATGGGCGGGGCGGTTGAAATTCCGGGTATCAGCATCGAGGGCGGCAAACTGGCATTTTATTCCGTCGCGCCGCAGTCGGGCTGGGAGATGCTGCGGCTGTATCGCGCTCTCAAACGGCGGCAATTCTATCGCACTCCGGGCTTGCGGGCGTTCCGGTGTGAAGAAGTGACTCTCGAAACCCCGTTGCCGCTGAAGGCGGTTCTTGACGGCGACATAGACTGCGAAACCCCGCTAAGTCTCAGTGTTGCGGCGAACGCGCTTCGGGTGTGCGTGCCGAAACCTGAGCAGATGCTTTCCTGACAAGATATTCCGTTCAGATTCCTCTCTCTCGCGGCAGGTATACTAACGCCATGAAACTCATTGTGGGATTGGGCAATCCGGGCGCGGAATATGAGGGAACGCGGCACAACGTCGGGTTCGAGGCGATCAACCTGTTGGCGGCGCGGCACGGGATCGCGGTGAGCAAGCGGAATTATCGCGCCGTATACGGTGAAGGCACAATTTCAGGAGAAAGAATTCTCCTTATTCGCCCGATGACGTTTATGAACTTGTCGGGCGAGTCCGTTGGGGCAATCTGCCGCTTCTACAAAATTCCCGCCGAAGATGTCTTTGTAATTTATGACGATATTGCCCTCGCTGTCGGCAAACTGCGGCTGCGGTTTCAAGGTTCAGCGGGCGGACACAACGGCATGGCAAATCTCATCCAGCATCTCGGAACGCAGGAGATTCCGCGCATTCGAATCGGGGTCGGCGGCGTGGATGGAGCGAGGATGATCAATCATGTTTTGGGCAAGTTTCGCCCCGACGAACGCCCTGTCATTGCAGAAACGTGCGAGCGAGCGTGCGATGCCGTCGAATACGCACTTGCGAATACATTTGTCAACGCAATGAATCAATTCAACGGGTAGAGGGCGGCGCATTGAGAATCGCTATAACTCCCCTGCCCAAAGCCCGCCATCGCGCCGTCGGAACATCGGGAAATTTGCCTGTGTAGGCAGGTGTATAGACCGTCGCTCCATAAGGATACTTGCCTGTCGGCGGGTCTTCAACCACGACAAGATTCTCATCAACGCGAATATCTGCGTCCGGCGAAACCACAATCGGCTGCTCATAAGCCAGACTATAGGGTTGACTGGCGTTCTTTGTGGTGAACATCACCGACGATTCCAGCGGCGCAGTGTCTGCAAAGGGCAGCAGCGGTGCATTCAACCTCTCCCGACTCGCAACGCGGCGGCTGACCGTCTGCATCTTTCCCTCCTCAAGCACGGTGAACGTAAACGACGGTGACTGCAAAAGTCGGGCGGCAAGGGCAGAGGACTCTCTCACTCGTGAAAGCGGCGTTCCATTGACGCACAGCAGTTGAGACGCAAACGGCAGCCCGGCAAATGCGGCAGCTGTCTCGCTGTAGACCATGATGACATCTTGAGAGAGTACATTGATACCCAGTTGCCGCCACAAGCTTGTTAGGCGTAGCCACGGGGTCTGTATCGGCTTCAAGTGCAGTTTGAGTGCAGGGAAATCGAAGAGGAAGCGAGTTTGGTGCAGCACGTCCATGCCCAAAATATCATATTGATTTTGATCGGTCTCTTTGTTGTCATCGCTGAGACTCACAGTGAGATAGGGAAGGGCGAACTGCCCGACCTGCACCAGCCGCATTAGGGAAAATTTGGCAGGAACTGTACCGGCGATGAAACGCGCCTCATGGCGTTCTGTCTGCCGGAGCGGGTGCATTGCCTTGGCTACTCCTCTACCGAAGAAACTGAGGGGGCTTCCGGTATCAATGATCGCTTTCACTCTTTGGTTATCCAATCGAATCACCGTTTTATAATTGGCGTCTTCGCCTTCTTCCAGTTCAAGCGTGGAGGTTGGTGCGGGGTTGCCGGACAGGGCGAGATAGGAGGTCATCTGCGCCTTCGAGAGATTGCCGCCCTTCCAGAAGGTCAGCCGTTTGGTCTGCAAATCGAACCCGACAGCATACTCCCGCATCTGTTCCAATCCCAACAGCCCCGCATAGGGCAGCGACTTCGACATCATTCCTTTGGGGAGAAAAGAAGAAGAAACGTCGTTCCAGCGAAGCCCACCGATTTGGACAGTGAGGGAACCCGGATTAGCATACTCTTCCGTTCCGCTTTCCGGCGGACTCAATCGGTACAAAGCAGCGTCTTCGGGACGGAGAGCGACCTCCCACGCGCCAGTATCCACAACGAGACGCACCGCTTTGCCATTGATCGTCGCCTTGACAATGACATCGGTTCCCACGAGATCGAACGGCACGACAGTAGGCTTCACTTCCTCGGCGGACAGGCACGGTGCCAGCAACAGCAGAACAAGACAGAATATGAACTTCATTGCGGGCGTTCTCCTTCGGCGGCAGTATTCGCGATCACTCGCCTTTGTTCCTGCTTGTCTCTCCTCTCACCTTGCCTGTTTCGTTTCGCACAATTCAGCCGCGTCTTCGCAGAAACCATTCCAAACTCAGCACCACCACAATTACGGTAAAGACCCAGCCTGACTGCAACGCATCACGGCGCAGCGGGCGGGTTTGCGTGGCGCGTTCGAGGG
>CAZPZP010000592.1:0-3369 GCA_964591025.1 uncultured Chthonomonadaceae bacterium | reverse complement strand
ATGGAGCTGAAGGGATTCGAACCCTTGACCTCTACAATGCGAATGTAGCGCTCTACCAACTGAGCCACAACCCCGTAACCAACGAAATTATTCTACCGCTTCACGTCTGCCTTGTCAAGTATTTTCTGCACCATCGTAACAGTTCAGCACCATCTCGCCCTGCCCTATTCTCTATGCTGCTCTTGGCACTGTCCGCCTACCTTATTCATTTCAATCAACTGAAAGGCAAATCAATATTCGTTACTTTCCTCTCGATGGCATCAATTACGCCATTTTGACTGTATTGCGGGCTTCATGTACCATGACTGGAGAATCCGCAATTGCCCTATTACTGCGACTGCGTTATCGGGGCGGTTGGCAAATGCAAGTTGATTGATGGTTTTCCAGCACTCTTTGAATTTGATAAAGTGTGGAGTGGGATCACTATTCATTCCATAAGTCGGAGACTCAATTTCGTCCCAATACAGAATTTGTTGCTGTTTACCAAAATTGACAAGCAAACAGTCTACAGGCGTATCAGGTACGAGACAGCAGGTTGCTTTCAACCCGAACACGCCCGTCGCAGTAATTCGTTTCTTTAACTCAGCGATACGCTCTGACGAAATTTTGCCTTCCTGTAAATCCATCACTGCCGCACAAGCCCAATGGTTTGCTGGCACGTCGGGAAAGGATAAAGCATTCTGTGCTTTACCTGATACAAGAGACACTATCAGCAAGGCAGAAATCAATAGAGCAGAATTCTTGTACAGCATCTTGGTATTTCCCTTACTTGCAAAGGTTATCAGGGTTTCCTCATGCTTGTAACAGAAACCCTGACAAAGCAAAATCTATCCGCGAATGATGGCGAGAACCTCGTCGCGCTTCTGCTCCATCTGCGCCTGACTGCTGCCTTCCAAGTTCAGCCGCACCACCGGATCGTTTGCGGACGGACGCACGTTGAAGTGCCAATCAGGATACTCCACCGTCACGCCGTCGCGATAATCCTGATGACCGTCGGCGTATTTCGTCTTGATGGCTTCCAGAACAGCGTTGGTATCTTTGACCGTCGAATTGATCTCGCCAGAGAGATAATAGTCGCCCAACGACGCCACCAACTCGCTCATCTTGATGCCCTTTTCGGTGAGTTGCGTCAGAATGGAAAGCAGCGGAATAAAGCCGTTGTCGGCGTAAAAGTGATCGCGGAAATAGTAATGCCCCGACACTTCGCCGCCGAAGACCGCGTTTTTGGCTCGCATCGTGCGCTTGATATACGAATGCCCGACCCGCTCGGCAACCGGCTCGCCGCCCGCCTTCGAGACATGATCCTTGACCGCCCACGACGCCCGCAGATCATAGACTACTGCCGCGCCGGGGTTGCGTTTCAGGAAGTGCAAAGCGACAAGGGTTGTAATAAAGTCGCCGGGAACAGTATCGCCGTTCTCATCGAGGAAGAAAACGCGATCTGCGTCGCCGTCCCACGCCACGCCAAAATCCGCGCCCTGCTCCTTGACGGCATGAATCAATTGCTCGATATTTTCGCGCTCGAACGGATTGGCTTCGTGATTGGGAAAACGTCCATCGAGATCGAAAAACATCTCGGTCACGTTCAACTGCGGCATTCGGGCGAAAAGTTCATGCGCGACGATGCCGCCAACGCCGTTTCCTGCGTCCGCGATAATTTTGCAAGGCTTGATGCTGGCTTCGTCCACGAACTGCATAAGATGGTTGATATATTCCGGCAGCAAATCACGTTTCTCAACGGTTCCGGGCTTTGCGGCGGTCTTGAAATTGCCGGACATCACCAAATCCCGTAACTCCTCCATGCCCGCACCAGAGCCGACAACGTGCGCCCCTGCCCGCACCATTTTCATGCCGTTGAGTTCTTTGGTGGAGTGCGACGCCGTGATTTCCACCGCCGGAACATTCAGAATGCCAGACGCATAATAGACAATATCCGTCGTGCTGACGCCCATATCGATCACATTGACGCCCTGCCGGTTCATGCCGCGTGCCAGTGCCGCCGCCCAAGCGGGACTGGACAGCCGAGCGTCATAGCCGACAGCGACAGTCTGCTCACCGAAAAAGTCGGCAAGCCCGCGCCCGATCTCTTCAACGCCTTCCGGCAATAGCGGAGCCTGATAGGTGTCTGCCGCGCCGACTTTGCCGAAGTAAATGCTGTCTTCATCTACCAAATCGGGAACCAAAGCGCGAATATCATAAGAACGAAAAACTTTCGGGTCAACACTGGACATCGTGTACTCTCCTCGCATCGAACAAATTTTCAGGTTTGGCAGGGTGTCCCAAACGCCGCGTACAGCAACGATTTTACCCGAAAGTGCGGCGTCATGCTGAATAGAGCAGGAAACATCGCGTATACTGTATGTTACACGGCGGCAGAGCCGCCGATTTTTCTTTATGTTAGGAGTGAGTACTTACCGATGGGCGAAAATGAAATCATCTCTTGGGGAACCCTGCTGTCCCAATCCGCCACATGGACAGGCTTGATCACGCTCACTTTGCTTGAGATTGTTCTGGGCGTGGATAATATCGTATTCATCACAATTCTCGCGGGCAAGCTGCCGCCCGATGAACAAAACAGGGCGCGAACGACGGGATTAGTCCTGGCGATCATTCCGCGTCTGCTGCTGCTGTTGCTGATCGGCTTCATCGTGCGAATGACGGCTCCGTTGTTCACGCTGCTCAATCACGGCGTTTCGGTGAAGGATTTGGTGCTGATGCTCGGTGGTCTGTTCCTCATCTTTAAGAGCGTCAAAGAAATTCACCAAAAATTAGAGGGCAGCGAGGAAGGTGCAGACATCAAGGCTGCCGTGACATTCGGCGCGACAATGGTGCAGATACTGATTCTCAATCTCGTGTTTTCGCTCGATTCGGTCATTACCGCTATCGGCATGGTCAAGACAATAGAAGTGATGGTCGCGGCGGTTCTGCTCTCGACGGTGTTCATGCTCGGCTTCGCTAAACCTGTTGGGGATTTTGTGGAGAAGCACCCTACGGTTAAGATGCTGGCTCTCTCGTTCTTGATACTGATCGGCACGAACCTGCTCGCGGACGGCTTCGGCTATCACATTCCCAAGGGCTATACCTACTTTGCGATGGCGTTTGCGGTGGTGTTGGAAATGCTGAACTTGCGAGTGCGGAAAGAAACACCAACGGCAACAGCGGCGCATTGACATTCAGGGGAAGGTGAATCGGCACAGAGCATCACACCACAAAGAAGCAGGTATCGGCGGGCGGGCGGCAAGGGTGTGGCGTGGTTTCACAAGCGAGGGCAGCATCAAGCCGAACGTCCGGCATAGCGTCTTGTTCATGAACTGTCAAAATTCGGCGCGGACATTTATGTCAACGTCTCAATTAGTAGTCAGTTAGCCT
>CAZPZP010000591.1:0-3378 GCA_964591025.1 uncultured Chthonomonadaceae bacterium | reverse complement strand
AAAGACGCTTGTACTTTCTTGCCGGGTACTTTCAGTACCCGGTGCGTAAAGTGAGTTAAAAAGTCTTTCCTTACTTTCCTCTTTGACCTTTGACCGGCATTTTGCCGCCTCTCCAAACGCACACGCGTTTGCTTTCATGAGAGGGAAAGTCAGAGTTTCAGGGCTTTGGCGACGGCGTCACGGGTTTTGGACAAGCCGGTTTGCGCGACTTGGAGCGGGTCTTGTTTGTAATAGGTTTCGTTGAAGAGTTCCAAAGAGAAAACGCCGCGAAAACCTGTGCTATACAGCGTTTGGAAAATCTCATCGAGCGGAGCCTTGCCGTCACCGGGAAACACGCGATGCCCGTCCGTAATCGTTGCTGGTGGAGGATCGAGCGGATAGTCGTTGACGTGGAAAACATGGATCGCCGCGCCGTTAAGAAGTTTCAAGCCGGAAATCGGACTACCGCCTTTGTGCAGATGGTACACATCGGCAAGAACACAGGCATTGGAATGCCCGCTTTCGATGCAGACAAAAGCGGCTTCGCCGAGATGCTGAAGCGTCTTGGAAAACCCCCAGACTTCCACCATTGGCACGATGTTGAATTGATCACCGAGTTCGAGCAGGGCGCGATAGCGAGCGGCAATGTCGTGCAGATTCGTCATGGCTTTGTCGGTGGCTCCGATGGCAGGAGCCGCCATTCGCTTGCCGCCGATCTGTTGGAGCAACTCCATATTGCGCTGTGCCTCTTTGAGTCCGGCGGCACGCTGCGCGTCATCGTCCACAAGCCACGCCGGAAACCCAATCGCGCCCTCCAGTGTCAAGCCGCTGTCCGCAATTCGCTTTTTGAGGTCGGGAAGCTTGCCGCCTTCGCCGACAAAGCGATCAATTTCGTCAATCCAGACTTCGATGGCGTCATAGCCCGCTTTCGCCGTAATGTCAATGACTTGCGTTATGGGAAGTTTCTGTCCGCGTATCGTGCTGGTATTGAAGCTATACTTGAATGGGTGTTTGGATTTTGCGGGTTCGGATGTCATGGCGTCGGTTTCCTTTGCTGTTGTTGTGCCGAGAGTGGCGACACCTGCCGCCAGAAGCAGTTCACGTCGAGAGAGGGGCATGGCTGTTATTGTGTCTCCTTCGGTAGAGTTGAGATGCTTCCAAATTCGTCAAAAAGGGCAAGGCTTCCTGCCTGATTTCCGAAAATGGGGAATAAGTGCCAATCAAATTGAGTACAAAGAGCAACGCCCTGCGGATTTTGAGATGTTTGGCTTGACAAATGGGCGGAATCCTTCCACAATAAACCCGCAAAAATTCCGAATTTACGCTCGCAAAATACCGATAATCTCATCGGGCAAACGGGCAGACACGCGGCAGGTTCGCGCCGCGTGAGGAGAACGCATGAGCATCTATCCCTCACCTGACAAACTCGACAGTCAAGAAAGCAAATACGCACTGGTGATTTTGGCGGCAAAACGCGCTCGCCAACTCAAAGACGGTGCCCGCAAATTGATTCAGACCACGTCTGCCAATCCGCTTACCATCGCGCTCGAAGAGATCGGTGAAGGCGAAATTATCGCCCGCGTCGTAGAAGATGCGGCGGTTACTGCTTCTCAAGCGGCACTCAAGCCCAACATTCCAACCCTTGAAGACATCATCGGAGCCGGTCCCGTGATTGCCGACGTTGAACTCGACGGCATGGCGGCACAAATCGCGGCGTTGCGGGCGGCAGAACCAGACGCAGACGGCGATGAGGACGACGATATTCTCGGCGGCGGCAATGACGACGACGAGGACATTCGCCCAATGGACGAGATGCCGCTCAACGATCCCGGCAAACTCATGGCGGGATTAAACGACACTGACGAAATGGGCAACTCGCTCGACGACGATTAATCACTCCACTCCCTCCCGAAAATGCGCGGAGGGAAATTTTCAGTAAGATGGTTCTATGGCGAAAATCGTAGGAATAGATTTAGGAACGACGAATACGGTGATCGCCGTGATGGAGGGGCAAGAGCCGACTGTCATCTCGCTTGCAGAGGGGAGTCGGCTTTGTCCTTCCGTGGTAGGGTTCTCCAAAACGGGCGAGCGGCTTGTCGGCGTGCTGGCGCGGCGGCAGGTTGTCTCCAATCCTGAGCGAACCATCGTCAGCATCAAGCGGCATATCGGCACGGCGTATTCTGTCGAGATTGACAATCGGCAGTTTACTCCGCAAGAGATTTCCGCGATGATCCTGCAAAAAGTCAAAGCCGACGCCGAAGCCTATCTCGGCGAATCGGTTCATCGTGCGGTGATCACGGTTCCGGCGTATTTCTCGGACGCACAGCGGCAAGCCACCAAAGACGCAGGAACAATCGCCGGACTTGAGGTTGTCCGCATCATCAATGAGCCGACGGCGGCGGCGTTGGCGTATGGGTTGCATCGCGAAGAGATTCAGAATGTTCTCGTTTGGGATTTGGGCGGCGGAACCTTTGATGTCTCGATTTTAGAACTCGGCGACGGGCTGTTCGAGGTTCGGGCGACCAACGGCGATACGCGGCTTGGCGGCGACGACTGGGACAATCGTATTATGGAATGGCTGGCGGAGCAGTTCGAGCGCGAACACAAGGTCAACCTGCGCCGTGACCGGATCGCGATGCAGCGGGTCAAAGATGCTGCCGAAAAAGCCAAAGTCGAACTCAGTAGCCTGACACAAACCAATGTCAATCTGCCGTTTTTGTCCATGAGCGCGGACGGACCGCTTCATCTCGATATTGATATGACACGGGCGCAAATGGAGCGGTTGACTTCCGACTTTCTGGAACGTCTGCTTCTTCCAACCAAACAGGCACTTTCCGACGCCCGCATGACCTATAACGATTTAGATCGGATATTGCTTGTGGGCGGTTCTACGCGAATGCCTGCCGTGCAGGAGTTGGCGAAGCGCGTTTTTAATAAAGAGCCATTCGTTGGTTTGAATCCCGATGAGGCGGTGGCACGGGGCGCGGCGATACAGGGCGGCGTCCTCAACGATGAGGTTTCGGGCGTGCTGCTTCTCGATGTTGCACCGCTGAGTTTGGGGATTGAAACACTCGGCGGACAGATGACGCGCATCATCGAACGGAACACTACGATTCCTACGCAGGGCAAAGAGACGTTCACGACGGCGCAGGACGGGCAAACGTCGGTGGAGATCAAGGTCTATCAGGGCGAAAGCGAACTGGCGTCGTATAACAAACTGCTGGCAAATTTTCATCTCAACGGCATTACCCGCGCCGCCAAAGGTGTCCCGCAAATCGAAGTGCATTTCGATATTGACGTAAACGGCATTGTTCATGTGACGGCAGAGGAGATCGGTTCGGGACGGCGCAAACAGATCGAAGTCAGTGCGGCATCGGGCTTATCTCAATCCGAGATCGA
>CAZPZP010000590.1:0-3387 GCA_964591025.1 uncultured Chthonomonadaceae bacterium | reverse complement strand
CTGCACTGCCTTGAAATTGGCATACGTAGGAAGGGATCGTTCCTTTCTGGCAGATGGCTCATTTATTTGGACGAACACCTACAAAGTCACTGTGGCTTGGGACGGTGAGGACATCGAGGTGGAAGTCATTGGCATCGAAAGCGATCCATTGCTTGGCATGACAATGCTCGAAGGCTATGATGTATTTATGAGCGTCAAGGAAAACGGCGTCGTTCGTATACAAAGTCCGGCATAAAACAAAAAGTTTCTCTCCCGAAATTGGGAGAGAACAGGAGTGAGGGCTTTTTATGCCTTCTCGATTCGCTCCAAGCCGCGCAGAAACGGACGCAAGACAGTCGGAACTGTGATACTCCCGTCGGCGTTCTGATAATTCTCCATGACGGCGATCATGACGCGGGGCAGGGCAAGCCCGGAGCCGTTGAGCGTATGGACAAATTCCGGCTTGGCTTTGGGTTCGGGACGATAGCGCAAGTTCGCCCGCCGCGCCTGAAACTCCCCGAAGTTGGAGCAGGACGAGACTTCGAGCCATTCCCCGCCCTCATCGCCTTTGCTGGCGGGCGCGTACATCTCGATATCATACTGCATCGAATTGAAATCCCCTTTTTCCCCTGTGCAGACAAGAAGCGTCCGATAGGGCAGTTCGAGGGCGCGGCAGATGGCTTCGGCGTTGTCGGTCAGGGCTTCGAGTTCGGCGTCGGACGTATCCGGCGTGCAGAGCTTCACCATCTCCACCTTGTCGAACTGATGCCCGCGCTTGATACCCCGCACGTCGCGCCCCGCCGACATCTTTTCGCGCCGGAAACACGGCGTATACGCCACATAATGGATCGGCAATTGATGTGCATCCAAGAGTTCGTCACGGTGCAAGTTCGTGACCGGAACCTCGGCAGTCGGAACCAGCCAGAAATCCTCTTCCGCGTCGTGATACTGATTGTCCGCGAACTTGGGAAGCTGTCCCGTTCCATATAGGCACTGCTCTTTGACCATGAACGGCGGATAAATCTCGGTATAGCCGTGTTCCGCGATATGCGTATCCAGCATGAAAGCGATCAAAGCCCTCTGCAACGCCGCCCCCGCCCCTTTGAGAACGTAGAACCGCGAACCGGAGATTTTGATGCCGCGTTCGATGTCGAGAATGCCGAGTTCCGCGCCGAGTTCCCAATGCGGTTTCGGCGCAAAGTCGAACGTGCGAATCTCGCCGCCGGAACGCACCAAGACATTGTTCTCTTCGCCGACACCGACGGGAACGCGCTCATCAGGAATGTTCGGCAGATAGAGCAGAATTTCGTGCAGTTCGCGCTCTGCTTCGGCACGCACCGCATCTGCCGCGCCGATCTCGTCGCCGAGGGCGCGAAGCGTGACGCGCAGGGTTTCGCGGGCTTCGGGCGTCAGGGATTTGTCACCCATACGTTTGCTATCCGCGTTGAGTTGGGCTTTTTTGGTTTCCGCCTCACTTTTGAGCAAACGCACGCGATCATCCAATTCGCGCACCTTGTCCACAAGTTGTATGTCAGTTCCCATTTTGCGAAAGCCCTCGCGCACGGTGTCGGGCTGTTCGCGAAACAATCGAATATCCAGCATTGGTTCTCTGTCCTCCGGGTGTGCATTATGAACGCGCAGAATACGCTGTGTCAAGCAGAAAAAAGTCCGCCTGTGCAGTACACAGACGGACAGGAGACAAGATGTGAAGGTTGCAGCCTACTTCTTTTTCTTGAGTGTTGGATTGCCCGGTGCTTTTTTGCCGGTATAAAGTTCCATGAAGTATTTTTGCCGCGAAGTTGTCGGCGTCACTTTCGCTACCGTGAGGCTTGACACTTTCATCTCACGCTTGCAATGCCCGTCTGTATAAGCCACCGAAAACATTCCGTCGGTATGGGCGGAAGGAGAGTAAAACATGACAGATTTCGTTGGCTCTTTCAGCAAGATTTGCGGCAGTTTGCTGAGACCGGCATTGTAGACAAAATCTTTGCCGGAAGTTGGATCGACGAAAATGGCGGGATTTTTGAGATAAGGCAACAGTTTCGGTTTGATTTCAGCAGTTGTCTTGCCATACGGAAACCTCTCGTCATTATCCTGCACATACATCATGGTTGCGAGGGCAAGTTGCTTCGCATTGGAAAGACTGCTGATGGCAATGGCTTGAGTTTTAGGATCAGGCTGCTGCGCGTTTGCCAGCGTAAAGAGCGAGACGGCGCACGCAAGCGCGGCGAGTGTGAGGGCGAACGGTTTTCTCATGGAAATTCTCCTTCAAAGCGAACAGAAAGCGTGACGGTTCAGAAAGTTGGAGCCTGTAACTCTTGACGGGGTTCATTTCGATTGCGTTTCGTTTGTCTCAAAAAACATTCGGCTTTTCTCTTCGACGCAGAGGCGCAGGGCAGGCGTGATCGGTGTGACAACATAGCCCGTCGCTTTGTCGCCAATCACCATACACTTTTCACCTTCACCCCAATACCAAAAATATGCGGCGACATAAGCGCAAACGAGGGCGTCCATTGTATCTTCGATCCGTTTCAGTGCAGATTGTGTCACGATTGGGTTTGTGCGGAACCAGTCGGGAGAGTGAAGCCATTCGGGGGTGTCAAGCGTAGGTTCGGCGTTTTGGAGGGAGCGCAGACCTTCAGAGAAGCGGGCGAATTCCGCCATACGTGAAGCAGTATCACGCCCTTTTTTGAGTTTGTATTTCAGCGTCTTGTCCAAACCGAAGAGAACGACCATTGCCGGATGCGGAAACACTTCGATCACATTTCGGGCGTTTGGATCATGCCGAGCAAAGTCGTAGCGACTGAGGAGAGTATATTCGCTGTGGAAACGCCTTGCCAGTCTCTCGCCGCGAATATCTCCCTTGTAAAGTGAGCGATTGGCGGGATGCGCCCCCGCCTGATATTTCCCGAAACAGCGGCGCAGTATGCTCTCAACCGGACGCTCCCCCGTCTCATTTGGGACATCGAGGGGCGCGTCAACGCCGACAATCAGCCCGCCGCCGTCAGCGTCATTACCACGAATATAGCCACAGATTGAATCATCATCCGTCAGCATCTCTGCAACCGAAATCGGCATCAGTGATTGAGTCGCCGCGTTCCATTCCAGCGTGACCGCCGCAGACGGATTTTTCGCCCCCCACGCCAAATCCAACCCGATAAATCGCATTCTATTCACCCAATACCCCAATGACCTAATTACCCAACAATCCACACAAAAAAAGAACGCCCTTCGGTGTCAATGAAGGGCGTATCGGGGACTGTGCGAAAATCTTTAGAAAAGAGGAGGTCGCTTTGCCCTAATCAAACTGCTTTGTTAAGTGCAGTATACGCCTCGAATCTTAAAACTCTCTTAACACAATATTAAGTTTTTTTCAGAAACGCGGTTTTTCCGAAATTTATTCCGCTA
>CAZPZP010000589.1:0-3387 GCA_964591025.1 uncultured Chthonomonadaceae bacterium | reverse complement strand
TGCAACTTCAATTCCCGTGCGAAATGGCACGCTGCTGACGAACCATTGTCAAGTCGGATTAGCGGCGGGTCTTGTTGCGAACAAATCTCTTTGGCATAGCGGCAGCGCGGATGAAACCGGCAACCCTTCGGCGGGTTCGCGGGAGACGGCACATCGCCCATCAAGCGAATCCGTTGGCGTTTGCTCTGAGCGCGAGGGTCTGCAACCGGAACCGCCGACAACAACGCCTCGGTATACGGGTGTTTCGGAGTGTTGAACAGCGTCTCTGTTGGGGCGATTTCGACGATGCGCCCCAGATACATCACCGCCACTCTATCGCTGATATGTTCGACAACGCCGAGGTCGTGCGCCACGAAAATATAGGACAGTCCGAAGTTCCTGCGGAGATCAACAAGGAGATTCAAGACTTGCGCCTGAACACTGACATCGAGCGCAGAAACCGGCTCATCGGCAACAATCAGTTCGGGCTTGAGGGCAAGGGCGCGGGCAATCCCGACACGCTGTCGCTGACCGCCGCTGAAGGCGTGAGGATAACGACGCATGGCTTCGGGACGCAGCCCGACGGCTTTCAATAACTCATTCACGCGGTCATCAATCTCACTGCCGGAGCAAATTTTGTTGACGACGAGCGGTTCTGCGACAATATCACGTATCGTCATGCGGGCGTTGAGCGAGGCTTGCGGGTCTTGGAACACCATCTGAATATGAGGGCGTATCGCTTTAAGTTCCGCCGGTTTGAGGTCGAGAATCGAGTAGGTTTTGCCCTTGACCGTGAGTTTGACACTGCCGTCTGTGGGTTCGATAAGCCGGAGCAAGCATCTGCCAACGGTGGTTTTGCCGCAGCCGCTCTCTCCCACAACGCCAAGGGTTTCGCCGGGATACACCGCAAACGAAACGCCGTCAACGGCTTTGACGTGTCCCGTGACTTTGCGGAAAAATCCGGTTCGGATCGGGAAATACTTCTGGAGATCAACCACTTCGAGAAGAGGCGTCGCCCCGTTCTGTAGAGAATTCGGGTTTTGACTCTCCTCTCCTCGCAGGAGAGGGGTCGTCGGGGGTGATGTCATGGATTGATCGGCTCCTGTCGCGCCCAGCAGCGGGCAAGTTGAGCGTTCTCAACAGGAAGAAGCGCGGGCATTTCAAGGCATTTTTGGAAGCGTTCGGGGCAACGGGGACGGAACGCACAGCCTTTAGGCATCGCCAGAGGATTGGGAACGGTTCCGGGAATAGAGTAAAGCCGCTCCTGCGTCCGCGTTCCCATGACAGGCGCGGAACGGAGAAGCCCCTGCGTATACGGGTGCTGCGGGGTGTAAAAAACTTCCTCGGCGGTTCCGCGTTCGACGACGCGCCCCGCATACATCACGACGATCTGCTCCGACACGTCCGCGATTACGCCGAGGTCGTGGCTGATCATCAAAATCGCCATGCCCAACTCCTGTTGCAGCTGCCGCAGGAGATCGAGAATTTGCGCCTGAACTGTGACATCGAGGGCAGTTGTCGGCTCATCGGCAATCAGCATCACGGGGTTGCACGCCAACGCCATGGCAATCATCGCCCGCTGCCGCATTCCGCCAGAAAGTTGGTGCGGAAACTCGTCAACCCGCTGTTCAGGGGCGGGAATGCCGACGCGCTTGAGCATCTCAATGGCGCGGTTTCGGGCTTCCTTCTTATTCACCCTCTCATGGAGAAAAACCGACTCCATGATCTGCTGACCGATGGTATAGACGGGATTGAGCGAACTCATCGGCTCCTGAAAGATCATCGCGATCTGCTTGCCGCGTATCGCCCGGATTTCGTCGCCCCGTGGATTGAGTTTGGCAATATCCACAACAGGCGAACCTGCACTCGCCCCATGATACCGGATACTGCCGCCCGCAATTCGTCCCGGCTTCGAAATGAGTTGGAGGAGTGCCAAGCCCGTCATGCTTTTGCCGCAGCCGCTTTCACCGACAAGCCCGACGGTTCCGCCGCGTGGAATGGTAAAAGAGACATCTTGGACGGCGTTGACCGTTCCATCGTCAGTAGGAAACGCGACGTGCAGGTTTTCGATTTCGATGAGCGGAAGATTGTCGGAACGCATCAATGAGTTCTCTTTGTGTGAAGTGTGGCGGTATATTCGCCATTCTTTGCGAAATTCCTCTTTCATTTGTCCATGCTGATATATTTCGCAGCAAATTCCTGTTGACCTCTGCCCATTCCTCTGTTATAATCGGCACAAATCTCTTTGTTACCGAATTCGAATTGCCAGCAACAATGCACGACTTAGGGACTTTCAAGGATTAAACCGTTCCAACCGTCACCGTGTCCGAACGGATTTCGACGAACCATTTATTCAATCCAGCAAGGCGGCGCACTTGGGTTTCCAAAACCGCCATTGCCTTCTGCTTCAACTTGACGCCCAAAGGATACGTTTTGGTAACCAACTCAACGGCGGGCGGTTTGCCTTTCCACTTCATGGAAAGGCAAAGCAAACCACCGTCTCTATACTGTCAAGCAAGTCGCCGTTCCAATGGTTTTCCAACACGCCCCAGCAGCGTTCAATGGGGTTGTACTTGCTGTGATAAGGGGGATAGTAGGACAACGGCAAAGTAATGCCCGTCTCGGCAATAACACTCCCACCGGCGTCACCATGGCTTCGGGGTGAAAGTCATGGTCGGCGGCAGGAACTTGTACCCGGTTCTTGCCGCCGCATGAGGAGTCGCCGACTTTCACTGTGGCTTTGGCATCCAGCGAAAGACGCAACACACTTGCGTCGGACGCGGCTTGCGAAGGCACTTGGCTCAACTGCTCGAAAATAGCCTCTGTGGTGGCTCTTTTTTTGTGGCAGGCTTTTTTGCACCTTTTTCGGAGGGTAGCCCAGCCGATTGAGCCACTGGCGGATGCCTTCTTCGCAGGGCAGTTCGGCGTCGGTGTCGCCTTTTTGCGCGATCAGTTGCCGCCGCACTTCGCCCGGTGTCAGACAGGTATATAGCCGGTGATTGCGAAACTGTGGGTTGGTCTCGCTCTGTCTGTCCACAATCTGTTGGATGTCGTCGCGCAGGGACGGCAAGCGCACTTCGGCGGGTTTCCATCCGAAAAAGGTGCAAACCCTCTTCACAGGGACACCCGACTTTGAGTTGGTGGGTTCCCTTGCGGAGGGTTTCGCGGTTCCATCCCAGTTCGTGTTGAGCCAACCGCTGCCCATCGCGCCCCAGTTCGGCAACGGTGCGGGCTATGAACAAACGCCGCGTACTGCCCTTGAGCGTTTTGGCAGTTTCGATGAGCAACGATTTGAGACTATCGGCGAGTTCCAGTGGAGCATTCCTGCATGAGGTAGCAGGTTATTCCACATTTCTGGAACGATTTAATCACTCACCTCTCGCAGCGGGTACTGAAAGTACCCGGCAA
>CAZPZP010000588.1:0-3394 GCA_964591025.1 uncultured Chthonomonadaceae bacterium | reverse complement strand
TTTCTCAATGTTCACGCAGGGAAAAGCGTTGGGTTTGCCGAACTTGATCGCACTATTTTTGAGGAGAAAATGAGTGGCTGAGACAATTCGAGTGACCGTGTGGGGCGAAAATCTCCACGACCAAAAAGACGCCAAAGTGCAGGCAATCTATCCCAAAGGAATGCACGCAGCGATAGCTGAGGGAATTCGAGAGTATGCGGGGGAAGGCGTCAGCGTGCGAACTGCGACGCTCGATCAGCCGGAACACGGACTGACCGCCGAAGTCCTCGCCGAAACCGATGTCCTGACATGGTGGGGGCATGTGGGGCATCATCAGGTCGCCGATGAGATTGTAGATCGGGTTCAAGATCGGGTGCTGTCGGGCATGGGACTTGTCGTTTTACACTCTGGGCATTGGTCGAAAATCTTCACGCGCCTTATGGGAACGACTTGCGCCCTGCGCTGGCGCGACGATGACCGCGAAACCGTTTTTTGCGTCAATCCGGGTCACCCTATCGCCCGCAATGTTCCGCCGGTTTTTGTCATTCCTGAGCAGGAGATGTATGGCGAATATTTCGATATTCCGCAACCCGACGAACTGGTTTTTCTCTCCACTTTCACCGGCGGCGAAGTGTTCCGAAGCGGCTGTTGTTTTGTGCGCGGGCAGGGGCGCGTCTTCTATTTTTCGCCGGGACATGAAACCTATCCCGTTTATCATCAAAAAGAGGTGCGCCAGATCATCGCCAACGCCGTCGAATGGGCAAACCCGACACAACAGCCGCGTTATGCGACTTCGACCTGTATTCACTCCCCCAAAGGCTGGTTCGAGAAGGAAACGATGGAGGCTACATCATGAAAACGTATCGCGGAATGGTTATCGGTGTCGGCGGCATGGGTTCGGGTTGGGTTAAGACAATGGCGGCGTGCGAGCAAGTGGAGATTGTCGGGCTTGTAGATTTGATCGAAGCACGCGCCCAAACCGCCAAAGACGCCAACAGTCTGAGCCATGCCGTTGTGATGACCGACTATGCCAAAGCGTTGCGCGATCTCAAACCCGATTTCATCTTGGACGCGACACTGCCCGAAGTGCATCACGATGTCACGCTCGATGCACTCAGTTTGGGGATTCCCGTGCTTGGCGAGAAGCCGCTTGCCGATACATTGGAGCGGGCGCGGGAATCCATCAAAGCCTCCGAGAAATCCGGCGTACTCTATAAGGTCAGCCAGAATCGCCGTTACGATCCGCACATTGTCGCCTATCGCCAACTGATTGCGGAGACACTTGGCACACTCGGCATCCTCAAATCCGATTTTTATGTGGGCGCACACCTGCTCGGTTGGCGGCAGCAGATGGAAAGTCCGCTCCTGCTCGATATGGCGATCCACACCATTGATGCGGCGCGTTATCTCGTCGGCAGAGACGCCGTGAGTGTCTACTGCGAGGAGTCAAATCCTTCGTGGAGTTGGTTCGAGCATAACGCCAGCGCGACGGCGTTGTTCGAGATGGAAGGCGGCTTGCAGTACACTTATTGCGGCAGTTGGGTGAGCGATGGAAGGCATACGACATGGGAAGCGAATTGGCGGGCAGTGGGAGAGAACGGCTCCGCAACTTGGGACGATGACAACAAACTCCTTGCAGATATTGTGAGTGGAACCGAGGGCTATGTCGTCCCGACGGAACGCAAAGAAGCCCTGCCCGTTGAAATGCCGTTCCGTGGAACGGCTGCCTCGCTGCGCGATTTCTTGAACGCACTCGAAACCGGACAAACTCCCTTGAGCGAATGTCACGACAATTTCAAGAGTCTCGCTATGATCTTCGCCGCCATCGAATCTGCCCGCTCCGGCAAACGCGAAAAAGTCGAAACGCTCTGACCGTCCAAGCCTTGAGGAAAAGGCATTGTCTTTTCCTTCAATCTGTGTTATCCTTGAGAATATCACTATAGGAAAGAACTCATGAAACGAAGTCGAATGTTACTCTATGGATGCGGGATTTTGGGAGTCGGTGCTTCCCTCATTGCCGCGCACGCACAGAAAATGCCGCCGCTTCCCAAATGGACAGCAGACAAAGCCCTGATGGAGAACTTAGCAGAGACAGTCGAGATTGAAGGCTACAGTATTCAGCCGCCAAAAGGTTATGAGATGCAGGAGAGCGATGCACCTGAAGGAATCAAAGCGTCGGGCTGGGCGGGAGAACAGCGGGAAAGCGGCGTTCGTCCTTCTTTGGCGATGATGATCGTCGAAATCCCCAAAGCCGAAGCCAAAAAATACACGCTGGAGCAGATGACGACAAAACTCGCGGACGGTGTCAAACGCCGTCAAACCGAATGGCAGCAAAGCAAAATCGAAAAAGGGGTTATCAACGGCTTAACATTTGCCCGCCTTCGCTGGACAAGTACAGAACCGACTCGTCAACTAAAAATGCAGGGGTTCGTTTATGCCGCCCGCATCGGGAATTCGCTCGTCTCATTTACCAGTCAGGATACCGCCTCAGAAGCAAAACGCTCACTGGCGTTGGCAGAAGCGGCGTTGTTCACCTTCAAGAAACTGCCATAGTCTCTTGAAAGCAAAGACGCTTTATGTGGAATCAAGTCCAACTGACAACCGATCTGTGCGAACTCGGCGTGCGTCCGGGACGTGCGTTGCTTGTTCACGCCTCCCTGCGCTCTGTCGGGCAAATCGAGGGCGGCGGCGAAACGCTCCTTGCGGCATTGCGCGATGTGCTTGGCGAGCAAGGAACGCTTCTCGTCCCGGCGTTTCGTGATCCGCACAGTCCGTTTTTTGTGGCAACAGACGATTGGGACGCGCAGCCCGCCGATACTGTCACCGTCGGGGCGTTTGCCGAGATTGTGCGCCAACATCCTGACGCCCTTCGCAGTCACCACCCGATTTTCTCTTTTTCCGCAATCGGTCAGAACGCCGAATTTCTGACCCGCAACGCGCCGTTTTCACACCCGTTCGGTACAGAGAGTCCGCTTGCCCGCTTGCACCAATTGGACGGCGACGTTCTGCTTCTTGGCGTGGATAATCGGGTCAATATCAGTCTGCACTTGGCGGAGATTTGGGCGGACGTGCCGTATATTCAGCGCGTCGCCGAGATTCCTGTTGCGCCTGAACAACGAACGCCGATGCGCGGAATGCCGGGCTGTCGCAATGGTTATCCCAAAATCGAACCTCTCTTGCGCCATAGTCGTATTGGGCGATACTGCTATATCGGCAATGCTCCGTCTCAACTCTTGCGTCAACGATATGTCGTCTCGCTCGCGATGGTGATGCTGCGGGGACGCGGCAGTTCGCTGCTTTGCGATGGTCCGAACTGCGCCCAGTGCGCGTATGCCCGCAAAATGCTTCAAGAAACCCAGCCACTCAATTGTGAATGAACGCCTCACAAAACTGATACGGCACAGCGGAATGAATT
>CAZPZP010000587.1:0-3394 GCA_964591025.1 uncultured Chthonomonadaceae bacterium | reverse complement strand
AGGGAAGGGTGCGTCTGAAAGACGCTTGTTTTTTCCAGACGGGGGTTTAAAACCCCCGCTGCGAGAGGTGAGTTACAAATTGAGGAGCGATAAGAAGCGACCTTGATAAATCTCGTTCCACTGTTCCGCGTTGGCGGAGGGCGTATAAAGTTTGGGCGCGAAGGAACGACGCACAATTGCCCGTGCTTGCTCCAAGTCGGCGATTTCTCCGGTTCCCATCATCTGCATCAGAAGATTGCCGATGGCAGTGGCTTCTACCGGACCGGCAACAACGGTTCGGCGCGTGGCGTCTGCGGCAAATTGACAGAGCAGTTCGTTTTGAGTACCGCCGCCGACGATATGCAGCGTCGAAATCGGCTTGCCGCGAAACCCTTCCAACTTTTCGAGACACCAGCGATATTTTAGCGCAAGACTTTCCAAGCAGCAGCGAACTGTCGCACCTACCGATTCCGGCGCGGTTTGCCCTGTGCGCTGACAGTAATCGCGAATGGCATCCGGCATCGAATCGGGAGCAAAAAACTCCGGCGCGTCGGGATCAATGAGTGCGGCAAACGCGGGGGCTTCGGTGGCGAGGCGTGCCAGTTCTGCATAATCGAGAGCGTTGCCCTGCTTCGCCCAAACGCGGCGGCACTCCTGCACAAGCCATAAGCCCATAACATTTTTGAGAAGCCGAATCGTATGTTTCGCGCCGCCTTCGTTGGTGAAATTTGCGGCAAGCGTTTCGGCATTGATGACCGGCTCCTGCGTTTCAATTCCCAACAGCGACCATGTGCCGCTGCTGAGATAGGCATAATCGGCGGTTTCGGCAGGGACAGCAACAATGGCGGAACCCGTATCGTGTTCGGCTGGCGCAATCACGGGAATCGCGCCGCAGCCTAATTCTTCTGCAAGATAGGGGCGCACGGTTCCGACGGTTTCGCCGGGTTCGATGATGTCCGCGAGAAAATGAGTCGGCAGTCCGAAGCGTTGGAGCAAGTCGGTTGTCCACTCATGCGTGCGCGGGTCGATCATGGCTCCTGTGGAAGCGATGGAAAACTCACTGCGCTTTTCGCCCGTAAACCAAAAGTTGAGCAGATCGGGCGTATGGAGAAGCGTTCGGGCGTGTTCGAGGGCGGGCGAGTTTTGCCGCAACAGGGCAAGCAACTGAAAAATCGTGTTGAATTGAATGAATTGAATCCCAGTGCGGTCATAAATTTCGGTGCGCGGGACAATCGCAAACGCCTCTTCCATAATCCCATCGTTGCCGTGATCACGATAGTGGCGCGGGTTGCTAAGAAGTTCGTCGTTGCGCCCCAACAGTCCGAAATCCACGCCCCAAGCGTCGATCCCGATGCTGGCAAGTGCGCCGCGCTGTGCGGCGGCTTTGACGGCGGTTTGCAACTCCGAGAACAGACGCAGTGAGTCCCAATAGAGCGTATTGCCAGCACGCACAGGACTGTTGAGAAACCGATGGACTTCTTCCATTGTCAGGCGTTCGCCATCGAATGCCCCGACCACGCCGCGCCCGCTTTCCGCGCCCAAATCCAGTGCCAAATACTTCGCTGTCGCCATTTTCCCCTCGAAGAGTGATTATTTTCGACTGACCGAATACACGGACGCTTGCGCCAACGGCTTGATCACGATCTCGTCCACATTGACGCGCATCGGACGGGTCACAGCCCATTGAACGCAGTCGGCAATATCTTCGGCGGTCAACGCTTCCAAGCCCTCGTAGACTGTGGCGGCGCGTGCTTCGTCGCCCTCAAAACGCACCAGACTGAACTCGGTTTCGACCATGCCGGGCGCAATTTCCGTGATCCGAATCGGACGCCCCACCAACTCCAGCCGCATCACCTGCGTTATCGCTTTGACCGCAAACTTGACTGCGTTATAGCCCGCGCCACCGACATACGGCTCGCGTCCGGCGATGCTTCCGATATTGACGATATGCCCTGCCCCCGTCGCCTCCATTTTCGGCAGGAGGGCGCGGGTCATTCGCATCAAACCCATGACATTGGTATCATACATTGTCTGCCAATCGCTGTCTTTGGCGGTTTCGATCCGATCCAAACCCCAAGCCCCGCCTGCGTTGTTGACCAAAATATGCGCCGTCGGAATCTGCTCGCAAAACGCTTCCACACTCCCTAAATCGGTGACATCGAGCGGCAGGCACAACGCCCCCAAAGGCTCGCCAACTTCGCGCAATTTTTCGATACGCCGCGCTCCCAAGACCAACCCGAAACCGGCGTTATGCAGAATGCGTGCTGTCGCCGCTCCGATCCCACTGCTCGCGCCTGTAATCACGGCGATTTTCTTTTCACTTTGAGACACAAAATTATCCATTCCACTTGGTTTGATGTGACAACTCCCCAGTGATAAATCACGGGGCTTCTCAAACTACGCACAACCTAACGGTTTACGTTAAAGCGATTAAGCACAGAGTTCAAAGGACAAAACGTCCTCGCATGACGGCGTTTCGTCCGTTGAAACCAGAGAATTATCGGCGTGCGTTTTAGAGGCTCGCCGCAAGATGGGTCAGTGTTGTGAACTTCGCCCCACCCTGCTTGAGATAACTGACGGCGTGGCGCAAATTGGTCGCATTGTCCACACAGTCGCACATTCCGAGACAGAGAACGTCGCTCTCTTTCAAGTGCGCGTCAATGATCGGCTTGAGACGATCAAAGCCGTCGTCGAGATAGCCCCGCGCTCCCCCCACATTGGCAACCGGCACAACCCAGAGTTTCGAGCTGCCTGCCTGATGCACATTGTCATAGGACGGATGGTAAGGCGATTTCGGCGCGTTGAGCGGACGAGCGGCACTGGAGCCGGGCGTCGCGTCAACAAAAATCCCGATGTCTTCAAGGGCGCGAAGATCATCGGGTTCGAGGTCGCCGTTGGCGGCGCGAAACGCAGTCGGTTTGATGCTGAACTGCTTGAGCAAATCCTTCGCAACACGGAGCAAATCGCCGCGCTCGACGGTATGCCCTGCGCCTGTGTCGAAAGTGACATACATCCCGATCTCATGCCACGCCGGAATACGATGAAAATACTCGTTGTGATAGAGACGCAGATTCGACATCGGGTCGTGTTCTTCGACGCCGAGCATCCACGTCAGCGGAACGCGGAACTCTTCCGCGACTTCGATGATCTCAGCAGCAAAACATTTGCCCTGCATCGCGCAGACACAATCCACACTGATGGCAACGGTTGGTTGTGACATATCCGTTCCCTCCCTTTCTACTCGCAGAGAATTCGATTCGGTTGATACACGGAACCGAGCGCAACACGGCGCGGTTTCCGTTGATAGGAGAATACGATTTCACTCCCGAAAACGTCTCCCCCATTTTCGTACACCGGCACATTCTCTAAGAGAGATGCAGACTCCTTCCCGATTGCACGGGCTGTCAAAAAAATT
>CAZPZP010000586.1:0-3399 GCA_964591025.1 uncultured Chthonomonadaceae bacterium | reverse complement strand
TGGACTCAGGCAAGAGGTCTAATGACCCACCGACCCATTATGGAAGGATTGGAAGCAGTGAACGCACGATTTGGGCAAGTCATTACGGCAATGGCGACTCCCTTCGATAATACCGGCGCGATAGAGGAGGCGAATGTTCGCCATCTTGTCGCGCATTTACTCGGAAACGGTTCGGATGGGATTGTGGTTTGCGGCACGACGGGCGAGTCACCGACGCTTTCGCACGAGGAGAAACTGCGGCTGTTTCGGCTGGTCAAAGAGGAGGCAGGAAGTCGCGGCACGGTGATCGCAGGAACGGGCGGTTACGATACGCGGGCGAGTATTGTGCTGTCTCAGGAGGCGGCGGAAATCGGCGTGGACGCGATTCTGCTGGTGGTTCCGCCTTATAACAAGCCCTCGCAGGAAGGACTGTATCAGCATTTCAAGGCAATCGCCGAAAGTGTGCCGCAGACGCCCTGCATCCTGTACAATGTTCCCGGACGCACCGCCCACAATCTCGACGCCAAAACAACCGTGCGTCTTGCTCGCGATGTCGCGAACATTGTGGCGACAAAAGAGGCGTCGGGCAATCTGATTCAAGTGGCAGAGATTGTCGGCGATGCCCCGAACGGCTTTGAGGTTTACAGCGGCGACGACGGCTTGACTCTGCCGGTTTTGGCGGTTGGCGGCGTCGGCGTGGTGAGTGTTTCGGCGCACCTTGTCGGCAGGGATATGAAGGCGATGCACACGGCGTTTTTTGCGGGCAAGATGGGTGAAGCGGCGTGCCTGAACTGCAAAATGCTGCCAATAGTCAAAGCCCTGTTTCAGCCGACAACGCCCTCGCCGGTTCCGCTCAAAGCCGCGCTGAATCTGATGGGCGTTCCCGTCGGCGGGGTGCGCTTGCCGCTTGTCGAAGCAACGGACGCAGAAGCCGCAATCGTCAAACAAGCGTTGGCACAGTATGGATTGATCTGACGCGCACGATGTTCGCCGATCCGCTCGGAATCGTGCCACTGTGCGCCCTGCGACATGGTATGAGTCGCTCTATCACGCACGATTTCTGCGGGAGATTAAAATCCCCCGTTAGCAAAAACACTTGTCCTACGGACAACAATTTCACAAACAAGGCATTTCCGTCCGTAGGACGGGTGTACTCGATAACGGGGGATTTTAATCTCCTCCGACACAATAAAGGTAACAATCACTTGGCAGAGATAGACAACGGTACAAACGGCAAACTGCAAATTATTTCGCTCGGCGGCAGTGGCGACATCGGCAAAAATATGCTGGCGTTTCGCTACGAGCAAACGATCATCGTCGTGGATTGCGGCGTCATGTTTCCCACAGAGGAGCATCCGGGCGTAGACCTGATCATTCCCGACATCACTTACTTGCTCGAACGCAAGGAGATGGTCAAGGCAATTTGTCTGACGCACGGACACGAGGATCATATTGGCGGGCTGCCCTTCATTCTCAAACAACTGCCGCTTCCGGTGTACGGCTCTCCACTGACAATCGGCATGGTGCGCGAAAAACTCAGCGAACACGGCATTCTCAGCAATACCAAACTCGAAGTTTATCCTGAACGCGGCACGCTGACGTTCGGCGAGTTGACAATCGAAGCGGTTCCGGTAACACACAGTCTGCCGGACACACGCAGTATTATTATCACGTCGCCGGTTGGAACGGTTGTTCATACCAGCGACTTCAAGATCGATCAGACTCCGGTAGACGGGCGACTCTTCGATTATGCACGTTTCAGTCAATTGGGCGAGCGCGGCGTCAAACTGCTCATCTCCGACAGTGTCAATGTCGAGCGCACAGGCTGGTCGCCGTCCGAGCAATCGCTGACTCCGGTCTTTGATCGTTTTATGCGCGAGTGCATGGGGCGCGTCATTGTGGCGACGTTCGGAAGCAATCTGCACCGCGTTCAGACGGTCTACGATACTGCCATCAAATACGGGCGCAAAGTGGCGGTGTTCGGGCGCAGCATGACCCAAAATATCGCGACGGCTCGCGGTCTCGGCTATCTGCAAATGGACGACGCCAATCTCATCAAGGTCGAAAATATCGGCAAGTATCATCCCGTCGAGATTGCGATTTTGACGACGGGCAGTCAGGGCGAGCCGTTGGCGGGACTGACACGCATGAGCCGCGATGAAAATTCCCGCATTCAGATCGCTCCCTCGGATACTGTGATTCTCTCTTCCACTCCTATTCCCGGCAACGAGGATATGGTTTGGCGCGTCGTCAACCGCATTTTCCGGCAAGGCGCAACCGTCGTCTATCACGCGATCCAGAATGTTCATGTTTCCGGTCATGGCTATCAGGAAGAACTCAAAATGATGATGAGCCTGACCCGCGCCGAATATGTTGCGCCCTATCACGGTGAAGCGCGACACTATCACGCTTTCCGGCAAATGGCACTCGAAATGGGCTATCCCAACCATGCGATTTTGACCTTCGAGGAAGGGCAGATGCTGGAGATGGACGCAAACGGCGTGCGGCTTTCGGCAGAGAAAGTCCCACATGGCGCGGTTCTGGTGGACGGGGTATCTACGGGCGGCGTCAGCGATATTGTTCTGCGAGACAGAAAGCATCTGTCCCAAGACGGAACGGTGATTGTTTCGGTGACGATGGACAGAAGCAGCGGCGAAATGCTTGCCAGTCCCGATTTTCTCTCTCGCGGCTTCCTTCGCCCCGAAGACAGCACGGAACTGTTCGAGGCGGCGGCAGAAAAAGTTCAACAAGCGTTGGAGGAGTTGGATCGAGCGGAGGGTTCCGACTTGGACGTGGTACGGATTGCCGTACATGATACGGTTGCCCGCTATCTTCGCAAGCGCACCAATCGCCGCCCCGTGATTGTTCCTGTCGTGATGGAGATTTAAGGCAAGCGGATTTTATGGCGCGGCAATAATCTTTAGTATAATGGCTTCAAGAATTCAGACACGAAATCGGACAAAAATACGTGAGACTCGAAGAGCCATGAGAAAACAACTCACGTCCGCTTTCAAAGCCAAAATTGTGCAAGAAGCCATCAAGGAAGAAAAAACCATCGCCCAGATTGCTTCCGAAAACGGCATCCATCCCAACCAGATCAGTCAGTGGAAATCGCTGGCACTGGCGGGACTGCCGACTCTGTTCGAGCAGCAAAGTAAAGCCTTGACCGATCAGATCGTTCATGAAGCGTAGACCGAAGAACTTTACGCCCAAATCGGCAAACTCACCACGCAGGTTGCGTGGCTCAAAAAAATCTGGTCTCAACCCACAGTAGAGGCGAGTGGCTGGCAATGGTGGAGCAGGAGGAATCGGACTTTTCTCTCAAGGAACAAGCCGATTGGCTCTCGCTCTCCCGCAACAGTCTGTATTAGACCTCTTGCCTGAGTCCAGCAGAATAAATGTCTGCGTGCAGGTCTCGTT
>CAZPZP010000585.1:0-3400 GCA_964591025.1 uncultured Chthonomonadaceae bacterium | reverse complement strand
CCAAGCGTCCTTCGGACGCGCAATGTACGAGATTTATCTGATTTGTCTATAAGATGAGCAGACCTGTCATGCTTTTGGCTTGCACTTGATCGCGCCACTCCAACAAATTCGCCAAGACATGGGCGCGTTGACTATTAATTTCGCCTCCAAAAACGGCGACGATTTCTTCCCAAGTGGCTGTATGATGTCCGGCAGGAAGATAGATCGTCTCTAAACGGTGGAAGTGCCACGAGAATTATTCTTGTATTATGAATTAAAAAGAGTATACCCCAGTGTCATCTCCACTTGCTGAGGGCTTTATTGGGGTAACTGTTTACCCTTGTCGGAATTTGCGCTCAAAAACGCCTTGCGGCTCTCTGCTCCACTCTCGAAGGAAAAGGGCAGAGAGCAGTTTTGGCAGTTGACTACTATAACCCGCAACAGTTACGGAGGTTCCGGTGAGATTGACAATCTGGTATATGCGTGTAATATGTGCAACCTGCACAAGTCTACCGCATGGAATCCTCAAATGCCGCCCGTCCTACCTCCGCTCCAAACCGATTAGTCTCTCCATATCCGCGCCTTGCCCGATGGAAGGCTCGAAGCCTTGTCACCACAAGGCACGCTTCATATCGAAACTCGGCATCTCAATCGCTCTCCGATGATCACGCGACGCAAGAGGCTTCGCCTGATTGAGAGCGTTTTGGAGCAAAATAACCGACTGCGTGATTATGAGATTCAGATAGTAAGTGCGGTGTGGAACAAGAAGCGTCTGATGCGGCGCACCGTCCTTCTCATAGCGCAGTCGGTATGTCCGCATGTGGACACCCGCCACCACGTTCGGGCGCGTGTCCACATACGGACTCTTGAAATCGCGGTCAAGGAACACAAACGGCGTCTCCGTCCCCCGCTTGCACTCGATGATCACCCCGTCATGCTTCCCCTTCGTCCAGTTCAGCACCACTGCCCCGCTCGGCTTGGCAATCGCCACAACCTTCGGCTTGACGTTGGCAGGGTCAATCGCCGCACCCGGAGGCACAATCCGCAAATCCCTCTTGAAATTGTCAGAAAGAGGGACAAAGCAAGGCTTGTGCTTCCTCTCTGGTTGTGATACAATGAGACCACTTTCGCAGGGAGAATTGTCACGACTGCTTTACAAATGGAAAAAGAGTTGCTCCGAAAATGGCACACTTTGCCCGATGAAAAGCGGCAAGAGGCGTTGGACTTCGTGCAGTTTCTGATCACCAAAACGCCGCAAAAAGCGAAACCCTTGCAGTCCGCTTTGAGGCTATGCTCTGACCTCCCTATCACTCTCAAAGCCGAAGCGATTGACGAAGCGCGACAAGAACTCTGGAGCCAATTTCCGCGAGAGGATTTCTAAATGCCCTCGGCTCTTGTAACGGATACGCACGCGACAATTTGGTATCTTCTCAATGATCTGCGCCTCCTGCCGCTATGGTATAATTCGCTTACCACCCTGCAAGGAGAACTTATCCATGCTCGCAACACTCGAACAACGCCTGACCGCAATGGAACAGGAAATCGCTCGCATCAAACAGCAAGTGCAAACGGATACACCTCTGCCTTGATGGGAGAAAATCGCCGCCACACTTGCAATTCCCCCGCAACAAGAGAACGATCATCCCCAAGAGATGAGTCATCGCGAAAGCATCATGGCACTGCGGGCAAAACTCAAGCCCATCTCACAAGAAGATGCCGACATGATCAACACTGCCATCAGAGAAGCACAGGAGATGAGCATTGCCGATAACAATCCCTCCGCAAAAGGAGATTAACCGGATGCCAACTAAATTATTGGAACGCCCTGTTCTGTCTGAGCCATTTATCACCGACGAACTCTTGCGACGTGCCGACCAAGCCGGAATGCGAATCGAGTATGTCAATGGACTTGCGATATGGGAAGCCTCTCCCGTTATCCTGCACCAAAAAGTCACGGATCGTATTCGTTCCGGTATGAAAGCCCCACTGCACAAAGCGGGCTGCGAGTGCATTCACTACCCCGACATTTACATTCTGTTCCCTGACGGTTCCATCAAGCGTCCCGATATTTCCATCTTTTGCGAAGACCCGCCACAGCAGGAGACCATGTGCGAAACTCTCCCCGAAGTCGTCATTGAGATCATCAGCAAAGGCTACGAAAAGAAAGATTGGGAAGTCAGTTTACCTTTCTACCAATTATGGAATATCCCCGACATTGTGATTTTCGACCCATCAAACGGCAAAGTCTCTCACTATCACGGCGGACAAACCGACGAATACGCTTCGCTTGTTGAACTTACCTTTGCCTGTGGCTGCCGCACAACAATTTAAGCAGGACTCCGGCATAGATTTATCGAAACTCTCCCTAACAATTTCTCGTTGAGGAGAGTTTTCACGTTATGGCACGCAAAATCGCAATGATCGGCGCGGGCAGCGTCGTATTCTGCAAAACCCTGATGAACGATATTATGGCAACCCCCTCGCTCGCCGACAGCGAGTTCGCCCTCATGAGTCCCACCGAAAGCAAAATCCGCCGCACTAAAACGCTGAAACGCCGCAAAGATTGTGACTTCTCTACGGCGTTTTTGTTTTCGCTTCGATGATATTCAGGCGGCGAGCTTGAGCGTGGTCGTCTGGCTGGACTGCGGAGAGTAGACGCTTGCCGTTGCCGAAGGAACACTCTCCATATCGGCGCGAGTTGCCGTCACGCGATAGTAGACTGCCACGCCCGGCGTCTGCTTGAGATGCTCGAACTTGGTTTTGGTTGTCGTGCCAACCGTTGTCCACACTTTTTCGCCGTCGTGCAGGGCTTCAATCTGAAACGTCGTGGTGGCTTTGTTGCCCTTACGGTTCCACTTGAGCAGATTGGTTCCATCGGCAAACGCGACGGCAATCAGATCGAGCGGCTGTGTCGGCGGCGTTTTGGTGCGCTGTCCGGTGCGCTTGTTGATGCCGAGCGCGGCACGAATGGCAGTGGTTGCGCCCGGAGCCGCCTGAACCCGCCGAATGAGAGCGCGTTCTGCCGCAACGAGGGCTTTCTGCGCGGCTTTCTTGGTTTGCGTGGCGGTGTTCTGTGCCTTTTTCGCGTTGTTGAGACTGCCGAGCGCGGTATTGTAGGTTGTCAGCAGAGTTGTGACGGCTGTGATGTCGGCATCGGCAATACCGAGCGTGACTTTGTAGGTTGTCAGATTGGCGACGAAGGTTGCCGACCAAATCGGCAGTTCCGTTTCTTTCGCGGGCGGAATGGCTTCCATAAAAAATACTCCTCTCAATTTCTTTCCCAATAGACTGCGCGAGAACGAAAAACTGAGAGGAGTATCGGCTTAACAACGCGATTTCTTTAGGATACTGCCCGCTTTCGTCGCTTGTGTCCCCAAACAATGGAAAGCAACCCCAAAGCACTCGCGCCGAGATAGAGCGT
>CAZPZP010000584.1:0-3425 GCA_964591025.1 uncultured Chthonomonadaceae bacterium | reverse complement strand
GTCAAGACTCCTCCCCAACCCTCCCCTTCACAAGGGGAGGGAGCGAAAAAGCGATTAGCCCCCTCCTTGCGAAGGAGGGGGTTGGGGGTGGTTGAAGGAATTATGTCGGGGCAAATAGCCATGGGGTTATATCTGTTTGAGGAAACGACGAATGGCGAGCGAACTGCCAAACAACGAGATTACTGCGCCAAGCAGAATCACAATCAGAGCAACTTGATACGGCGCGAAATAGGCAGGAATATCCCCGATGAGCGGCGATTGCAGTCCGCCGACAAACCGCGACACTTCCCGCCCGCTCACAACCAAAATGCCCGCCGCAATCATGCCGCCGACAACGCCATGAAACAAGCCTTCGAGCAGCAGCGGCAAGCGGTTGAAGTTCGGAGTAGCACCGACCAGTTGCATGATACGGAGTTCGCGCCGCCGCGCAAAAACCGTCAGGCGGATCGTGTTGTGGACAATGAACAGCGTTGCAATGAACAGCCCAATCGCCGCGCCGCCGCCAATGACTTTCACAAGCCGCGCAAATCCGAGCAGAGTTTTGACCGCTTCACTGGAATCAACGACTTTGTCAATCTCAAGATACAGCGTCGGATTGCGGAGAATTTTCGCCAATGTGCCAACCTGCCCCGCATCGCGAACATCTACCTCCAACTTGTCGGGAAGCGGATTGCCGTCGAGTGCCTCTGTCAAAACCGATTCGTCGCGTTGGAGCTGACGCCACGCTGTTTCTTTCGTTACGAGATGGACGCGCTCCACATCCGGCAGAGATTCAAGCCGCGTTTTGAGTAATTCGGTCTGTTCGCGCTCGGCGTCCGGCGAGAGGAACACCGCGATCTGATTGAACTTCTGCGGCTGCTGTCGAGCATATTCGTTGATGCGGTATGCCGTCCAAAGTGTCGCGCCGAGAACCGTCAATGCTACGGTGACCGTTCCCAGAGCGGCAAGCGTCATCAGTCCATTGCGCCGAATATTGTGCCACGCTTCAGAGAGCAGAAAGAGGAGACTGTTCACAGCGTCACTTTCTCCAGAATTTTCGGCAGGGCATTGTATGCGCCCTGCGCGTCATCCCGGACTATTCTGCCGCACGCAAACGCCACAACGCGCTTTTGCAGTTTGTCTACAATATGCGAATCGTGCGTCGCTACAATGACCGTTGTGCCGCGAATATTGATATGGTTCAGGAGTTGGACAATGCCCAGCGAGGTTTCGGGGTCGAGGTTTCCGGTTGGTTCGTCCGCCAGCAAAATAGGCGGATCATTGACAAGGGCGCGGGCAATGGCGACTCGCTGCTGTTCTCCACCCGAAAGTTGATGCGGAAAAGCGTCGGGGCGATGCGCCATGCTCACCATATCCAGAGCCGACGGAACCTTTTGCCGCACGGTCTGCCGCCCCGCGCCCGTCACCCGCAACGCGAACGCGACATTCTCATAGACGGTTTTATTTGGCAACAGTCCATAGTCCTGAAACACAATGCCGAGTTTGCGCCGAAAGAACGGGATTTCGCGGTTGTGCATTTGGGTCAGGTCATGCCCCATCACATGAACGGTTCCGCTGTCCGCTTTCTCTTCACGATAGAGCAGTTTGAGTAGTGTGGATTTTCCGGCTCCTGTCTGCCCGACGATAAAGACGAACTCGCCCTTTTCGACGCAGAAGCCGATGCCCGTCAGAGCCGTCCAGTCGTTTTTGTAGGTGACAGTCACATTGTTGAGTTTGATCATAAGGTCGTACCGGAGGGAAATTTCGTCGCTAAGCGACAGGCACTATCAAGGCGTGCGCGTCGCCAATACGTCTTTCGGCGTCAATACCGTGATGTCTGTATAGCGTACAAAATCATCGCGATTGAAAGTCAGTATCGTTCCGATGCCATGCACTTTCATTGCGGCAACGATGCGGGCATCATGAGCGGGCAAGCCAGAGACTTGATATTGAACGACAAGTTTACGCCATTCTACAAAAACCTCTGGCGTGTCTGAAAAGAGACGATAGAGATTTTCCATCTGAGCGACAGCAAAATCCCCCTCGTTAGGATTCATATCCAATCCGCCTCGTGATGTTGCGGGACGAGTCGCGACTGTCCAGAACTCATAAAGAATCTGTGGTATCAAGCAGAATTCATCGCCTCTTGCTTGTATGACGCTGACTGCATCTGAAGCAATTTGGTAGAGCGGGTCGGATTTCAGTGACAGTCGGATATGGATATTCGCGTCAGCAAGCACAATCATAATCCACGCCCCTCATAAATGCTTTCACGACTAATCGCTTCATCACTCAATGGCGCAATAGTTTGATCAAAGAGATTTGTCCACTCCCGTAAGGCTTGCGACCACTCTTCCGCAGTTGCCGTCTCATAAAATGGACGCTCTGCCACTTCCTCTTCGTCTGTATCGTCGGCGAGAGTGACTTTGAGGCGATGCCCATTCAGTTCTTTTCCATAGCGGTCTATAATCTCACCAAGAGTTCCTTCATAAACAGGGGCATGGCTCATCTGCTTTTCCCTTTCTGCCAATTCTGCGAAAACTTCTGCCTATTAAAACACTTTGGGAGTCGGTCTGTCAAGTCACGCACCAAAGAAGGAATCACTTTATAGGATACCGAAATCAGAAAGATGCCCTTCCAAATCCGAGAAACCTGCTATGGTGAATGCCCGAAATGCCGCTTCTCCCTTGAGCCTTTGCGTGCCTCCGTTGTGCTTATCGCCGAAGAGGGCTATATGCTCGATAGTCGCGGCTACACGGATCGCGACGATAATATCTTCACGTCCATACTCTTTGGAATGTGGGAGCGTTATGTCTATCGCTACTTTGTCGAACCAATTTATTCGCGTACCATCGGCAATATCAAAAAGAGCCGCTACCGCCGCATTCTCGCCCAATATCCCAAAAGCCTCATCTGCACACACTGCCGTTACGTACTGCGCCGCTGAAATTTGTTCATAGAAAACGCAAAAAGGCAAAATGTTCTGCTCATTTCTGTCGAACTTTTCCCCGAAAAGTGAGAGCCTTTGCTCATTTTTGTCGAACGTTCTCTGATTTCTCTCGAACTTCTGCTCATTTTCCTTGAACCTTTTTTGCTGAAAGGAGAGATTTTATTCATTTGCCACAAGACAATAATGCAAAAGGTATAGTGTTCAGGAAAGCAAGCGAGACGGAGAAACGATATGCAGACAATACAAAAAAGCCCGCACTGATAATTGATAGTCAGTTCGCCTGATTTTTAGAAAATCAACGCGGTCTCACCACTGCCTTTTAAGACAGAAGTATCAACGACGCAAATATCAAAAATCACGCGAACTGACTACTACCAGTCAGTCAGCGTAAAGATTAATACGTTTTCAATCTCGAAAATACACTAAACTTTAGGCTAACTGACTACTACTGACATCGGCGAAGAGAGCGAATATGCGGAAGCGTTGCGTCCGAAGG
>CAZPZP010000583.1:0-3434 GCA_964591025.1 uncultured Chthonomonadaceae bacterium | reverse complement strand
CAAGAGGTCTAATGCTAATTCTTCGATGAGAGTGATGGCGATTTCCTGCTTAACAGGTTCACTGTTGTCATAGGCGTAAAGCAGGATATTGCTGTCAATCAGTGCGACGTTCGAGTTGTGCCGTCCGTTCAGCATAAATTTCCTCACGATCTGTGTAATATGGTCCGCCTGTATCACTGCGAATGCCGGAGTGCATTGCCGCAAACATTCGCTCAATAGCTGCTTGACGCTCTTTTTCTGTTTCGGCTTGCTCTGCTTCGTCCTCTATAAACGTCACGTAAACGCGAGCCATTTCGATATTGCAAGGCTGTTCGCTCAATTCAATTTTGCCGTCGGTGTACCGACCTTCAATCGTAGTGAGTGCCATTCTGTGGTTCCTTTCTTAACGGTAGAGTTCTCGTGCCTCTTCTTCGGTGTTACTGTAGATACGCCCGCCGCCGAGCAGTTGACGCCGGACGCCCGACGTTTGCGCGACCAATTCCGGCGAAGCGCGATACCCCTCCCAAGGCTGTACCCAACTCGGTCCGTAATTGTAATACATATTGACACGGGTTTTGTCGGAAGGGTTGCGGTTGCCCGCGTGCAGACACACCTCCGAGAAAATCAAGACAGAACCCGCATTGACTTCTAATTCCACTTCGCCGGGCAGATGATCATCCGAGTCGGTTGGCGGCGTGGCAATCAGGGACTTATGACTGCCGGGAATGATGCGCGTGGCGTTTTGACCTTTGCGAATATCCGTCAGATACCAGATGCACTTGACCATCGTACAGTGAAAATTTCCGTGTTCGAAGGAGTAGCCGTTCATCGGACAGCCGCGATGCCAGCCGTTGCGATTGAGATGGTGCGGCGACAGTTCGACATCGTTGTCAATCAAAATAAGATGCTCGCCCATCAATGTCTGCAAAATAGGAAAGACCGCTGGGTGATCGATTATCTCCAAAAAGGCGGGATCGCGTTCGATGGGGCGCGGAATGCGAATCGTTTTTGTCGGTTCGCCGTGTGCATTCCACTGCTCTGCGCCCGTCGCCCGCTCGTGACAGAGACGATAGACCGCATCACGATAATGCGTGACCTCAGCGGGCGTGAGGGCGTTTTCGAGAACGAGATAGCCTTGCAGGTCGAAAAGAAATTGTTGTTCCGGTGTCATGGTTCGCTTCCCAATGTGATATGCGGCAGTGCCTTGCGATAGATTTTGTCTAACAGGTCAATCGAGAGCCGCGCCTCGCGCCCGTCCACTTGGGGCGGGCGACCTTCGCGAATGGCGGCATAGAAATCGGCGATTTGGGCGCGGTGTCCCGTGAGGTTGATCGCCATCGGAACCGAGCCGCCGCCCGTGAGAAATCCCTGATCGGCGAGCGTCGGCATTCGGTCTTCGCCTCCGATGCCGAACGTGACAACCCGCGCATCGTCGAACGCCGCCGAGCCGTTCGTACCATAGATTTCGATCCGACTGGCAAGATCGGGATAACAGCAGGTTGTCGCCTCAATGGTTCCCCGCGCTCCACTCGCGAATCGCACAACGGCAAGGGCGAAATCCTCCGCCTCCACGTCGTGCATCACGGTTTCGAGATGGGCATATTCCACTTCGGCGACTGCCCCCGCCATCCACACCAACTGATCCAGCGCATGAATTCCTTGGTTGGCAAGTGCGCCGCCGTCCAATGCCCACGTTCCGCGCCATGCACTGCTCGCATAGTATTCCGGTGAACGCCACCACTTGATCGCGACGCTGCATGAGATCAGTCTGCCCATGTCTCCGTTCGCAATAGCGTGCTGAACCGCTTGCATGGCAGGACTCATGCGGCGTTGGAAAATACAGCCGAGAAGGACGTTTGCCCGGTCGCACGCGGCGATCAGCGCGTCCACTTTGGCGAGGTTGATATCGAGAGGCTTCTCGCTGAGGACGTGGATTCCGTGGTTCGCGGCGATGATTCCCTGCTGTGCGTGCAAGCCCGACGGCGTGCAGAGATGAACCGCGTCGGGTTTGGCTTCGGCACAGAACCGCTCTATATCGCTCCACGCCCGTATGCCCAACTGCTCCTCTGCCTGTGTTGCCGCCGGTGCGTGCGGATCGCAGACGCCCGCGATCTCGGTATCGGGCAGTTCGGCGACAAGGCGCAGATGTTCGCGCCCCATGCTTCCACAGCCGACGATTCCAATTCGGAGGCGATCACGCATTCGGGCTATTCCTGACTTTGAGGTTTCGGATCGGGGACAAGCGCGGGTTTTGTCAGGGAAGTTGTGCCGCCCTTTTGCGCCGCACGCTCACGGATTCCTGCGATAACAGTATCGTCTACTGCCTTCTCGAACGAACGAAAGCCCGCTAATTTGAAGCCGTGTTTGTCGG
Source organism: uncultured Chthonomonadaceae bacterium (assembly GCA_964591025.1). Classification (GTDB taxonomy): domain Bacteria; phylum Armatimonadota; class Chthonomonadetes; order Chthonomonadales; family Chthonomonadaceae; genus CAZPZP01. The sequence continues at coordinate 1,084 of CAZPZP010000583.1, read as the reverse complement.
CAAGCCGCCACGTCTCTTCGACTTGGGAAACGGAAATCTCTTTGCCGAGCGTGAAATTCTCATAGCGTCCGTCGAGAGCGAGCATCATCGTCTCCGACATACAGGCATAGGCGGTTTCCGGCGGAAACCCGAAGGTGAACTGCTGATCAGGCTTGTCGGTTTTGGGCGTCCGCATCGCTCCGGGAACCGAGACAATGCCGCCTTCGATCACCAAGACGTCGTCGCGTTCTTTGGCAACTCGAACCGACACATCACGCGGACGCGCCACATCGCACACCACCGCCCCGGAACGAATATCGTTCGGCTCGATCACTGCTTCAACCGCACTGGTCACGGTGATAATCAGTTCGGCGTTTCTCAGTCCGCTGCTCACATTTGTATCGATCCGAATGGCGGCACGACTTTGCGGCTTGAGGCGTTCTGCCAGCGATTCAAGGCGTTCGGTATTCCGCCCGATGAGGATCACTTCGGCGACATCCCGCGCCAAAATCTCCGCGCACGTTGCCCCTATCGAACCCGTTGCGCCGACAACCGCCAGCCGACACTGACTCACATCATGCCCCATGAGTTCGGCGGCTTTGCGTGTTCCTTCAATAGCAGTGGCGACGGTATAGGAATTTCCTGTTGTGATGGCGAGATTGGGAAGGCGTTTTGAGAGCGTGATTCCGCCGTCGCCGACAACGGACGTAAACGCGCCCAGTCCCATGATTTTTGCGCCCACTTCGAGTGCCAACTGCCCGCACATCTCTAATTTGCCCCAAACAAACTCTATCGGCAGCGTCAGCATTTGGCGCGGTGTCAGCGGACAGGCGATAAACCAGCCGCGTGCCTCCTCGCCCGTCGGTGATTTAAGTCCCACAATATCGGCGACAATAAGCGGGTCGCGTTTCGTGAGATACCACTCGATGACGCTCTCCGGCAGCATTTTGGCAATCGGGTATTTGCGCCCGACATCGCGCCGCGCATCGAGTGGATGAATAATAAAAGCAAACGTCTGCATTCTGACTCCAAAATCAATTTCTACATCAAACGGGTACGTTTTTGTACCCGATACACCTAAACTTTGCTGTTCAATTCCTGAATA
>CAZPZP010000582.1:0-3439 GCA_964591025.1 uncultured Chthonomonadaceae bacterium | reverse complement strand
CCATGCAGTCAGGAAATTCGCGTATTAGCAGTCCCAAATCGTAGCCGTAGGCACGAAGGGTGTTAGGGGACAGTCGGTTCTTATTAGCGGCGAGAAACGCTTCTGACAATTCGTGGAGCGTCATTGTGGTCTTTGTCCAAGATAATCTAAGATTTGCCCTTTCAAACATCGTCAGGGCGCACTCTCAAATTCGACGCAGAATCAGGAATTCCTCCAAGATAATAGTAATTATTCGGGAGAGACCGTTCCACAGAGGGAGGGAACAGGCAAAACAAAAGCGAGAGTGCCTCCACTCCCGCTTTTCATGGCGGCTCAATGCAGCGATGTTGGGTTTGCCCCTACACCTGACCCATGCCGATTTACTGTCTGTCTGTGACAGGAGCGGACACTAAAAATTCTTTGGACGTGCTGAAACTTTTTGCGGTGTTCGTCGGTCAAGAATGATGCGGCGACAGGGTGGAGGAAAATACGCCTCTGTCATTTCGCTCCAAATCGAGTAAAACTGCTTGGTTTTACTCAAACCTCTTCGTGTCAGGCTCCGGCTTGCCATGAGATGCGGGCTGTTTTCTTCAGCCCAACCCAGAACACATGGACATTCTGCACTTCTGTGCAGTGTCCCTATGCCGCGACGATCTCAATCATCGCGGTAAGACAGCGTTGCATTTGGACTCGGCTTCGAGCGAAGCCGGGGTGCAATGTCTTGTCAGGGATATGTGTGTTTAGAAAGGGTGTCTCTCATGGCGACTGTTGACCTCGTTTATGTGATTCCTGCGGAGTTGTCTCAAGAGCAGTATGATCGGCTGATGGATCGCTTGTATACCGATGCTTTCCGAATGCAGCGTTTGGCAGAGAACGCCTGGCTGCGGGAAGAGTTTGGCTCCGAGCAGGTGCGGCTTGTCGTCAACTATTTGGCGCGTGTCCATTATCCACTGGTGACGGAACCGGACTATGTGCGAAATGCACGGCGGCTGTTGGAGCGATTTTGGCGCACCAATCGCTGGCAAAAACTCTCACGGATGTTCGACAAAGAACGCACATACGATAAGCGTGATGTGTTTTTTGAGGATATCGTGGCGGAGACGTGGCTGGCGGATGTGCGCTATGGCGATCCGCAGGACATTGTGCAGCATCGGGAACTGCTCAATATGCTGCCCGCCGCATTGCAGGATTTGGGGCTGACGGAGTGTTTGGCGTGGGTGTGGATATGGCGGGAGGGGCATCAGGATTCGTGGAGCGATGTGGCAATGCAGACGGCGGCTCGGTTTGGAATGGTCAATGTGGCGACGCTTCGGAAGTGGGGAGAGCGGTATTTCTCTCATCCCGAGTTTTTGCCCCGACTGCGTGCGCGTTTGGAGGGGGAGGAAGTGGAACCGCTTTTCCCGCTCCGAAAGGCAGAGCAGAAACTACCTGTGTCTTCTCTTGACCGCCGCTATGAACCGCCCGCCGACGCTTCCGGCGGGCATTCTTTTTTGGGAACTGTCTGGGCAGAGTGTCACAAACGTTGCGCGGCAGGGCATGAGAAGACACAGGGAAAAACAAGGAGGAGTTGTCATGGAACGTAACCAACAACAGGGAGAGCGGACACACAATCGCGTTGAGATCGCTCGATTGCTGCAACGAATGGAGGCGACCTGCCCGGAGTGGCAGAAAGCCGCAAGGAAGCGGCATATCGCGATAGTAATGGAGCCGACGTCTGCGGCGCGGCGGCGAGCCATGCGGCGCACTGCCCGTCAAGAAGAGCGGGCGGGGCGGCTTGTGAGGGAATTTTAGGAACTTAAGGAAAGAGGAGAATGGCGAGATGACTCAACCCCTGTTTGTGCTTTCATCGTGCGGAACCAGTTCGCTGACCAATGGAGCCAGTGACATCGAGCGAAAGACGATCACGCGCTGGACGAATGCACCGACCAAAGAGACGGTGGAGAGTGCGGACAGGCAGATACTGGAGGCGCGGATCGCTGCGGTGCGGGAAACGCTGAGGACAGCGGAGAAAGAGCAGGCGGGCAGGATGTCGGCGGAACTCAAGGGGATTCTGGCACTTTCTGAGGGCAGACCACAGCGCAATGCGGACTATCATCTGCTGTTGTGTACGGATACTTGGCTGGGGCGGACGGCGGCGGATTTGGCGGCAGAATGGCTGAGGGAGCGTGGAGAGAATGTGACGCTGCACCAACAGATAGGACTGCGAACGCAACTCTTGCATGAGTTTCAGATAGGGCTGTCGGATTTGGTGCAGTGGTGCGATGAGGTGACGAGCGGGTATCGTGCGGCGCAGTATCGGATTGTGTTCAATCTGACGGGCGGTTTCAAGAGTGTGCAGGGCTTTTTGCAGACGCTGGGGATGTTTTATGCGGATGAGGTGGTGTACATTTTCGAGTCGGGAGAGGAGTTGCTGCGGATTCCCCGACTGCCGATTCAGATGGTGGCGGAGGATCGTTTTCGTGAGCGATTGACGGATTTTCGGCGGCTGAGTTTGGATTTACCGATTGAGAGCGTGGAGGGTTTGCCGGAGACTTTGCTGACACAGTTTGGCGGGATGGTGGACTTGTCTCCTTGGGGGCGGCTGATGTGGGAGCAATCACGGAAGGCGATCTACTCGGAGCGTGTGTGGGAGTCGCCTAGCTCGAAACTGCGCTACGGGAAGGATTTCGAGGGCAGTGTGCGGGGACTGCCGCCGGACAGATGTTACAACGTGAACCGCAAGATGGAAGTGCTGGCACAGTTTTTGGAAAAAGGAGAAAAGTACAATACGAAGGCTTTGGATTTCAAGGCGTTGCGCGGCAATCCGATTCCTCCTTCCACCCATGAAATTGATGCGTGGTCGGATTTGGATGCCCGTCGCTGCTTTGGTCATTATGAGGCGGAGGGGGTGTTCGTGATAGACCGTTTGGACAAAGCACTTCACAAAGGGTGAGTACAAAAAGCCAACCAATACAAACAAGTCGCGGGGGATAACTCAAAGTTATCCCTCGTTTTTTATTGCCACAGACTTCAATGCCGTATGACCGGCGTTTCCCATTCGGAGGACAAGACGGAAGACAAGCGCACCCCGGAGTCCGAACGTTTCAATGCCGTATGACCGGCGTTTCCCATTCGGAGTCGAGAAAGAAAAATGTATCCATGTAAAATGCGAAGCGTTTCAATGCCGTATGACCGGCGTTTCCCATTCGGAGTTTCATATCAATGATGAACTCAAGAAACTGAAGTTGCCTTCGTTTCAATGCCGTATGACCGGCGTTTCCCATTCGGAGTGGTTGGTTAGCATCAAAGTTCTGCGGAACATTGCAATATGTTTCAATGCCGTATGACCGGCGTTTCCCATTCGGAGCGTCTATCATGTACCGGAAGAGGATACGGGTTGACGTTTTGTTTCAATGCCGTATGACCGGCGTTTCCCATTCGGAGGGACTGATTAAGCGCAGTACCTTGCGCGACTACAACT
>CAZPZP010000581.1:0-3444 GCA_964591025.1 uncultured Chthonomonadaceae bacterium | reverse complement strand
GCGTGCCAGTCAACGATACAGCAGAACATCTCGTATTCGTTTTGGAGGCGCACCCAATTCCGCAACGCGCCTTCCAAGTTTCCCAAGTGCAAGCCGGTGTGACCCGTCGGCTGCATTCCGCTCAAGATTCGTTTTTGCTGCATCGTCTCGTTCACTCTCAAACTCCTAAAATCAGCCGCATCATACTGAATACCGCAGGGCGGATCAACGACCCTAAAACGCCGGAACCGGAAAACACCGCGATCAGCAAAATCATCGGACCCCATTGCATACTGAAATTATAGAACGGTTCGCCGATACTCTCCGGCAACAAGCGACGCACGACATGACTGCCATCAAGCGGGAAAATCGGCAGCAGATTGAAGAACATCAGGCTCAGGTTGATAGAGACGAAATAGTATGCAAACGCGACAAACAGATTATCAATGTCGAACTCTAAACCTGTCGAGAGTGCAAAGCGCAAAGTCAACCCGAAGATCACTGCCAGAAAGAGGTTCATGGCGGGACCGGCAAGTGTCACGATAATATCGTCACGGCGCACGTTCTTGAAGTTGCGATAATCCACTTGAACCGGCTTGCCCCAGCCGATGCCGTAGCCGAAAATCGCTGTGACGCACATCATCATGAAGCCAAGCGGATCGAAATGCTTGTCGGGCCATAAGGTGACGCGCCCTTGTCGGCGCGGAGTATCGTCGCCCAATCTATCCGCCGAATAGGCGTGTCCGAACTCATGGAGGGCGATGCTGAGAACCAGCACAACGATTGTAATCAGAATGTCGCGTGGGTTGTTCATAGAATGTTAGTTTTCTCGGAGTCGCTCCGGTATCCGCTCGTTGCGGGTCAGGTCGGCTAATGTCTCGCGGGCAACCACCAGATCGGCGCGTCCATCCGTGACAAAAACGACGGCGGGGCGCAGAAATCGGTTGTAGTTGCTCGCCATGGATTGGTTGTACGCGCCGGTTGTCTGAACGGCAAGAATGTCGCCGGTTTCAGGCTTAGCAAGGCGCGTATCCCAGATAAGAATATCGGTTTCGCAGTGTTTGCCCGCGATGGTGATAGTCTGGTCGGCGGGCGCATTCGCTTTGTTGGCGAGCAGACATTCGTAGACCGCATCATAGAGTTGCGGGCGCGGATTGTCGGAGAGTCCGCCGTCTATTGCCGCATAGGTGCGCGTGCCACCCGCTTCATCTATCGGAACCGTTTTGATCGCCCCGATGGTGTAAAGTGTGACGCCCGCCTCGCCCACAAGGGAACGCCCCGGCTCCTGCTCCAAAATGGGATATGGGAGTCCCGCGTTATCAAGCGCGGCTTTCAGGCGTGTGGTCACGGTTTCGGCGAAAGCGTCATAGTCGGGCGGTTCCTGCGTGGACAGATAGCGCACGCCCAGCCCGCCGCCGATATTGAGCCGTTCGACGTTTGCGCCCGTTGCTGCCACAATGGAGCGCATGAGATTGACCATAATTTCTGTTGCTTGCTCGTGCGTCTCGGTATCTAAGAGCTGCGAACCGACATGACAGTGAATGCCCTTGAAGTCTAAGCCTTCGGCGGCGATCACCTGTTTGACAGCGTTCAGGGCGGAACCGTCGGCGATATTGAATCCAAATTTTGTGTCGGCTTGCCCGGTGCGAATCAATCGGTGCGTTTTCGGATCGACTCCCGGCGCGGCACGAACCAGCACATCCACACTTGCCTTATGTTTCTCTACGATTTCTGCGAGCCATTCGATTTCCAAAAAATTGTCGAGAACAATGTGTCCGATTCTGCGTTCGACGGCGGTTTCTAATTCGAGGCGCGATTTGTTGTTGCCGTGCAGAGCGAGTTTGGCGGCAGGGAACCCGGCTTCGAGGGCGACATACATCTCGCCGAGCGAAGCAACGTCCATATTCAAGCCTTCTTGCAAGACCAGTCGCGCCATCGCCATTGTGAGAAACGCTTTGCTGGCATAGAAAATCTCGTTTTTGGGGTAGCGTTTCTCGAACGCCGCTTTGTAGGCGCGGCAGTAGGCGCGGATCGTGGCTTCGTCCATGACATAAAGCGGAGTGCCGTATTCCAGTGCGAGCGCGACGGTATCACAACCGCCGACCTCCAAATGCCCCTGTGCATTGAGGCGTTGCGTTCCCAAAAGCATAATTCTCTGTTCTCGTCCTTATTTTGTCTCTGAAATCTCTACTGACAAAAGAAACCGCCTCCGAACGAATCGGCAGCGGCTCTCTCGCTCTCGTTTCTATAAAAGATTATACCTCATGTACGCGCTCCGGTTTTCGTCGTTATGCTATCAAACCTTGTTCCCGGAGGCTGAGCGTCCATTGCTCCAAAGATTGGACGGGAAATTCTCGCGACCAACGTCCTTGCCATTCGGATTCATTGTATCGCCCTTGCAGTCCGCGTATCGCTCTCCAAAATGGGAGGGCAGCCTGTGCGTAAGAACAGACTGTTGTCAACCGAAGGTTTCCGTCTGATTGACTGCGGCGCGAGTCGGCATATTCCCATACTATCAGTGTGATATTCTCAGCGTTTCGGGCGAACTGAAACTCATACTCGGCGGGTTCAAGGTTCCATATCATGGTACGGGCTTCATTTGCCAAAAGCAAGGCGTGCAGTGATGTGATCAGCATTTCTAAACTCGGATAAATATCAGAAGCATCGAAAGACAGATTTCCTGTATCGCAAGAGATACTGACAGGAAGCCAGCCCGCTTCTGGCTCACCAAACACAACGCGCATTATTTTTGCTCCTGTTCAATCCACCAAAACACTCACTGGCTTTTTATAGATTTGCCCTATCGCAAAGCAGCAGGAAGAAAAGAATTCAGCGTTTCGGAACCGTGAGGCGTGAGCAGCCAACCCAGCACCCCACAGTTGAGAATAACAGTGATCCAGAAAACGAGCAGAAATTCCTCTTTTTTCGATTTGTGACGTAGGCTTTGCTGTGCAATCAAGGCTCCGCACCAACCGCCAAGTAACGCCAGCAGATGCAAAGTGCTTTCCGATGTGCGCCATGTGCCGTTTTGTGCCGCCTGCTTATCCGCCTTGTAGACAACATAAGTCAACAGGCTTGCACCAAGATAAAAGGCACTGAGAAAAACGGGTAGTCTGCCCATTGCCGCCAGTGTTATTAAAAGCACAAAAAAGACTGTCACGACAACCGTTGCAAGCCCAACTTTCTCCTGCGCCGAATAGATCGCTTCAGTCTGCTCATCTGTGTAAACGACTTGGATGGCTCGCAGACGCCCTTGATCATCGGTGGTCACTTCATAGGTGACCGTTTCATTGCCAACAGGACGCCGCGTTCGATTGGTCAATGCTTTAACATGAACGAATATCTGCTTGCCGTCGCCGTTTTGCGTGATGAACCCGAAGCCCTTGTCGTCTTTCCATGTGGTGATTTTGCCTTGATAACGCATGGTTGTTTTTAATCTTAATCATCTCTCAATTCACGTTTAGA
>CAZPZP010000580.1:0-3444 GCA_964591025.1 uncultured Chthonomonadaceae bacterium | reverse complement strand
TTTCCTGACGGGTGTTTAAAACACCCGATTGCCCTAAAATTGATTCGCACCCGGAGCAGAGAGCCGCAAGGCGTTTTTGAGCGCAAATTCCAACAACCCTCAACAGTTACGCGAGTTCGCGGGCGCGTTGGGTAGCGGCTTCAACGGCGTCAATGAAGGCGGCACGCACTCCTGAATGCTCCAACGAGGCGAGCGCGGCGATGGTAGTTCCGGCGGGAGTGGTCACGAGGTCTTTGAGTTGTGCGGGATGTTTGCCCGTCTCGATCACCATTTTGGCGGCTCCGAGAACGGTCTGCGCGGCAAGATGCGAGGCGACATCACGCGGCAACCCGACTTTGACACCGCCATCCACCAACGCTTCGATCATCAAATAGACATACGCCGGACCGGAACCCGAAAGTGCTGTTACCGCGTCGAGAAGATGCTCAGGGACTTCTATCGCTGTGCCAACCGACTCGAAAATGGCACGCGCTTGCTCGATATGAAGATCGTCGGCGAGGGTTCCGCGACTGAACGCACACGCCCCACTTCTCACTTGCGCCGGAGTATTGGGCATGGCACGCACCACCGGAATCGGCAAATCGAGATGCGCCTGAATCGTTTCGATACGTACTCCGGCGGCGATAGAGATAAGCAGAGGCAGCGGTTTGCCCTCGTCACGTTTGAGACTTTCGCGGATTTCGTCCAAAACACTCGCCACCGTGAACGGTTTGAGTGCCAGCACGATCACCTCACAATGCTTTGCCAATTGCTCATTGCCCTTGGCGACGCGCACCCCAAGTGTCTGCTGCAACGACTGAACATGATCGGCATGAATATCACTGACGACAACCTTGCTGGCTTCGACAATGTGCGCGTCAATTATCCCGCGACACAACGCCCCACCCATTGCCCCCACTCCGATAATTCCGATCCGTTTGCCGACCAGCAGCGGATGGTACAGATCGGACGAGGGTTCGATGGCAAGGACAGGCGCAGGAGGAGCCTCCGCCGTAGAAACCGAAACAGGCGAAGGCTCGACAGCAGACGTGTCGGCGTCTGCCTCGTCTACAACAGGCGCGGGGCGCGGCTTTGTCGGACGAGGCACAGGCGAAACAGTCTCCTCTTCAGGAGTTGGATCATCGGCAGGACGGCGTGACATAGGCGTAATTTAGAATTCCCAAAAGACGGTGTTGCAAGAGTCGGCTCAGGCAGATTTCGCACCGTCAGAACGGAGAGAATACGTGGGGCTAAAGCCCGTTCTGGCAATGCCAAGCCCTCCTTCGAGGGCTGACACTGGTGACAACTCCCCTGCGTAAACTGCAAGTGGGTTGCGTAGCATCAGAACGGGGTTAAAACCCCGAAGGCGGTCAGCGGGGTTTCAGCCCCGCTTGATTCGTTCTTACACTTCGCCCGCAGGTCGGCGCAGTGCGGAGGTTGCGGCAGTTGCGCCGCTGTCGACTTCAACGGCAACATTCGCCGGAACAAACATATAGACTTTATCGCCCACACGCTCGACGGTTCCATCCAGTGCGTAGCAGATGCCGTTCAGAAAGTCAATAATGCGCTCCGCCATTTGCGGCGTCGCCCGCTCCAAATTGACGATCTGATGTTCGCCCGCTTTTAAGCCATCGGCGGCGAGTTTGGCGTCCTCGAACACCTGCGCGTTGAGGCGCACCGCCACTCGTCCCGCCCGCGACGTTTGGAGTCGCAACGGAGTCGATGCTTTGCGCGGCGAATCCGAGGTCGTAGATGTCGTAGCAGCATACTCGTCATCAGGTTCTTCTGCGCCGAGCAGCCCATCTTTGAGGCGCGAAAACCAATTCTTCTTTGGTTCATACTCTTCCGGCATAGGTTGTGCGTTCACGGTTGCTCTCCTCCCCTTGTAAAAAAAATCCAAACGGCGTCGCTAAAATGCGAACGACCTCCAATAAGAGACGCTCAAGGATTCAACTGTTCCATCGCCTTGTCGGGTACTGAAAGTACCCGCCTCTGTGTCCTTCGGACGAGCGTCCTGCCGAACGCACCATGCAAGAATGGAACGATTTTTGCGTTGAGAGTCCCTAAGACAGTAGGTTGTCATATAGTGCGCGGTGCACGCTTGCCGAACAGTCCGGTTCCGAGACGAACGAGGGTGCTTCCCTCTTCAATGGCGATCTCGTAGTCGCCTGTCATTCCCATCGATAAAACTTGCCTCTGAGCGGCGGGCAAGTGGGAATAGACACTATAGAGCGTGCGAAAAGCGGGGCGAGCCTGTTCCGGTTCTGTCCCATACGGAGCCAAGCCCATCAACCCGCGCACGGCAATTCCTGCAATCGAACCGATCTCGGCGGCGGCATCTCCCGCCTGTTGGGGCGAGAAGCCTGTCTTCGCTTCGACGGAATCGAGTTTGATTTCCAGCAAAATCGGCGCGACAATTCCCAATGTCACCGCACGCTTGCCGATCTCCTGCGCCAATTTGACCGATTCGACACTGTGAATCAGTTCGGCTTTGCCGACAACCTCTTTGACTTTATTGGTCTGCAAATGCCCGATGAAGTGCCAGCGCAAATCCGGCAGTTCCAGCATCGAATCGGAGGTTTTGGCGCGAAACTCTTGAGCATAATTCTCGCCGAAATCGCGCAGACCTGCCCGATATGCGGCGAGAATCCGCTCTGCCGAAACCATCTTCGTAACGCCAAGTAAGGTGACAGTATCGGTTCGCCCTGCGCGGGAGAGTGCGGCAGCGATCCGTTCCTGAACTTGCACGCCTGCCTCACCGAATTCCGTATCGCTCATCGCTTCTCGTGCCTTTTTTTGTCCTCTCGGAAGCGTTGCGCCGAGTCTATCAGTAGCCCAAAGAATCGGAATCGTCCCTAAATATGGCGAATCTGTAGTAAGTCTAACAGATTTATGAATCCATTGCAAGGGGAAAACCGACTTTTTTGCAATTTTTTCGGTTTTTTTTGCGTTTATTGGGAGTTGTCGTACATTATGAGGCGATTCTGCGGCTATTCACGCGACTCCTGCGTGTCTTGACACTTCTGCACACTTGAAGCAAAAACCGTCGGGTGATTGAGGTGTTAGGTCGTTGGGGCATTCTTGACACATCGGTACGCTTGAAACAAACCCCCACGCGCCATTTGCAAGATCGCATGGGTTTTGACAAAAATGAGGAGCAGAAATTACGGGATGGTATTGCCGGAAATGGGCTTTCCAACCAAGTCAAGCCAGTTGTTTGTTGTCTCATTGCTGTTGTTGCCACCCTTCATACGCCAGACGCCTCCACGTCGAAGCATATAAACTTCGCCTCGCATCTTCACACTTTGACTTCCCTGTGTCTGAGTATAAAATGTCGGCACACGCGCAACATCACCATGAACAATCGGTATCCCGACATGAATATCGGAAACAGAGTCGTAAAACGCCTCTCGCTTCTGTTTCAGCTCTGGGTTTGCCTTCATGATTGCCTTCATAGTTGCAACT
>CAZPZP010000579.1:0-3447 GCA_964591025.1 uncultured Chthonomonadaceae bacterium | reverse complement strand
CGTTGGAAAATCAATAGACCTCTTGCAAGAGTCGGGTACAAGAACGTACCCGACTTAAAAACAGCCGTCCTACGGACGAACCCGCAGGAAGCCTCTGCCTCTGCATTGGGATTTGAGTGCGAAGCACGGCACGGCGGAACAAGACCTGCACGAAGAATTTATTCTGCTGGACTCTTGCAAGAGGTCAATTGACGTTTAGACAAAATTCAGCGTTGAATCAGAGCCTCGGAAGCGTCCCATGAGATTGAAAAGCACTTCTCAAAAGGATTACAAGGAATTTATGGCACGTTGCCTCAGCGAGCGGGCTATACCCGGCTTGCTATTAATTCTTTGTAATTTTCCAACAGAGAGTTTTCAATCTCATTGGCAGTCTCTTGGGCGACAATCCGAAGCGCGAAGAGGCTTAAATTTGTCTAAACGTGAAACTGTTAGGGACTCGCGATAAAATAAATCTTCCCGTCCGCGAAGGCGGACTTCTCGCCTCTGTAGCAGTGACTTTAGTCGCCCGATAAGAGTGGAAGAATTATTTTTTCGTAAGTCCTTAAGGCTTTTTGCCCTGACCACGGAGAGCGGCGGCACGTTCTTTGAGAGCGTTGAAGAAGTCGGTTTTTTTGGGCTTTTGCTTGTCGGGCAGGTCGCCATAACGGAATGCTGTCGGAGGAATGGCAAATGCGAACGCATCGAAGGCAAACGTGGGTGTTGTCGAGAAGAAATTGTTGTAGGTCAGGCGCGATTTCATACGGAGTGGAGCGGTCTCCTGCGGCGGTTGGTTGACCTCTTCCGGCAGCGTGACGCGGCGGGCATTTTTCAACGCTTCCAAGCCGTCGTCTATCGGCTGGGATGTTCTGCCCGACGTTGTCGGAGTCCGTTCGTGGACAACACGCCGAAGCAAGCCGTCTCCCTTGCCGATTGCCAAGCGCAAAACTGTCTGCTCCGTCGGGGCGTCCATCACAATACTCACCCAATGCACTTCCCCATTGCGAAGAGTCTCATCGCCCTCATCACGGATCGCCGTCGCCGTCTTCTTGATCTCGATGAACGGATTGATCTCCATCAGCATCATCATTTCGAGGCTGCCGGAACTCATCGTTTTGAGTTTGGCAAAGTCGGCAAATCCACGCGGGGCTTTGTCTTTCGTGTACCAATTCTTTTCTGGATGAAACGTCCAGAAGTATTTGCCGTCACAGATGGTTTGCGCGGTTTGCATTCGTCCAAACGCATCGGGTTCGGTGGTTTCAAGGCGAAGTCGGTTAGGGCGGGCGGCAAGCAGGCGCAGACTTTGCTTGAGTGTTTCCTCTTGTCTTCCGACTGTGTTCTCGCCGGGTTTGGGCGGATCGAGCGGGATGATCTCCGAAATAAATTCGGTTTTCTGTTCCAGTGTTTTGACTTGAGCGTAGGCAGCAACCGTGCGACCCAGCCACTCCAACGCCCGCGCATCGAACGCCGATTCGTCTGAACGCGAATCCGCCATTGCGCCGTGAGCCAAGAAAAGCAACCCCAAAATCGCCGTTCCCCGCATCATTGCTCCTGCTCCTGTTTCCAAACGATGTCGGAAAGTCCCTGCCGATAGTTGGCAAGCCGAGCCAGCACGAATAGCGCGTCCGAAAGCCGATTGAGATAGCGAACCACTTCGGGATTGACCGCTTCGTGTGACGCCAATTCCACGACGCCCCGTTCTGCACGGCGGCAAACCGTTCGCGCATGATGCAGGGACGCGGCAAGCGGAGAGCCGCCGGGCAGAATAAACTGTGTCAGCGGCGGCAGTTCCGATTCCCATGAATCGATAAGAGTTTCCAATGGTACGACGTGTTTGGCGGTCACACGCGGAATGGTGATTTTGCCCTTGTTCGTGTCGCTTGGGTTGGGCGTGGCAAGGTCAGAGCCGAGCGTAAACAGTGTGTTCTGAAAACCGGCGAGAACCGTCTCGAACTCTGCCGTGCGGCTGTGAGTGCAGGCAAGACCGAGAACCGCGTTGAGTTCATCCACGTTGCCGTATGCCTCGACGCGCAAATCCGCCTTGCTGACTCGCTGCCCGCCAAAAAGTCCCGTACTGCCGTCGTCGCCGGTTTTGGTATAGATATGGAATGCCATAGGGTTTTGTCGGAGACTTATTTGTTAAAGAACGCGGCATTCAATGGAATGAAAAATTCGAACTGGCGAGGAACATCGCTGTCCGCATAAATCGCTGTTACAGGACAAGCCTCTTCGCACAATCCACAGTCAATGCACTCGACAGGATTGATAAAGAGCATATCGTACTCTTTGCCATCTCTGACCTCGACGCCCTCATGAATACAGTCCACGGGGCAGACATCCACACACGATTTATCTTTAACGCCCATACAGGGTTCGGTAATTACATACGCCATCAGACCTTCTCCTCATTGCAAAATCGGTGACTGTCCCATTCGCGTTCCATTTCGGGGTTTCCTGCCAAACTTTTGCGCCGAATGTTTTTGTCCTCTTTACTATACCTCAAATTTGCTCAGGAGGGAACCGCTTCCCGCTCCGGTTCGCGGTTTTCTGTCGATTCGCTTGCGGTTTTCGGCATAATCGGCGGCAGAGTGTATTCCCAATTTCCATCTAAAAGTGCCTGTACCAACAGTCCCAAACGCTCTGCTCCGAGTTTCAGAGCGTCGCCGCCTTTCGCGTTATTGGTGAGTTCTGCAACTGTGATCGGTTTGCCGAATCGCACAATGATCGGCTGTCCGGCATGGCGCGGCTTGATCAAACCGTAAGGCATCAATTTATCCGTCGCGACCAATCCCACCGGCACAATGGGAACTCCTGCCCGCTGTGCCGCCATCAACGCGCCGGGCAGAAACGGTTTCAGTGTGCCGTCTTCACTGAGTTTGCCTTCGGGGAACACGACCACCGCTTCGCCCGCTTTCAGCAATTCCTCGCAGCGTCGCAACGCCGCTCGATCTGCTGTATTGCGTTTGATCGGAAAACCACGCAGTATCTTGATGAGTCCCCCCCAAAACTTGATATGGAACAACTCTTCTTTCGTCATAAAGTAGCACGCACGTGGCAGTGCTATCCCCATCGTCGGCGGGTCGGCGTCGCTGAAATGGTTCGGCGTGATCAAAACCCCTCCTCGCTTCGGGACGTTGTGCCGCCCCTCGAACCGAATGCCGCCATAAATCCGAAAAACGATATGGATCAGTACCCACACAATCGAGCGCACTGTCCAAAATACAATCTGTTTCATCATCCGTCCTCGTCTCCTCATCTGTCTGCCATTATATCACAGCCCCGCAGCCAACGGAATAGGTCGAAAGTCACATTTTCAATAGACCTCTTGCAAGAGTCGGGTACAAGAACGTACCCGACTCAAAAACAGTCGTCCTGCGGACGAAATGCCCCTGCTTTTCGAGTGCGAAGCACGGCACGGCGGAACGCCCTCCGTCTGAAGAATTTATTCTGCTGGACTCTTGCAAGAAGTCT
>CAZPZP010000578.1:0-3453 GCA_964591025.1 uncultured Chthonomonadaceae bacterium | reverse complement strand
GGCGGAACGCCCCCAGCAGAGAAATTCATTTCGCTGTACTCTTACAAGAGGTCTAATAGAAGAGAACACAGTATACCCTGCTCCCCCGCTTGTCTCTGTTACTGAGACAGTACGTAAATTCTTTGCCCGTTGTTCATACTCCAAAAGATGAGAACGAAATCGGAACAAAAATGTTGCAGTCGAGGGAACAGAACACTGCAAATCTGCTCCACAAAACTTGTCTGTTTGCCGCAGTTTTGCCTCTTTGGCGCAAACGTAATCTTGCAGTAAGCAGGCTGTTACCTGCCCGTTATCTCTACCGAAGAGAATAGAGTATGCGAAGAAGCAAGAGACTCATCAAGTTGAGACTGCACCGGCGGGCATGGCTCAAGCGTCACTGGCAGCAATTATACGAGTGGCAGCAAGCATACGACGAATTGCTGCTGATACTCGCCCGCAAGGAGTTGCCTAAAGAACTCGCAGAGCGTCTCCGAACGTAGCTTGATTTTCTACGCGAACAACTGGAACCGCCTTTTTTTGATAGACCATGAGCAAACGAGTGATATTCGCTGAGGCGTTTTTGTTTGCGGCAGAGAAACGGGAGGGGAAACCTACTCACAGGAAGAGATGAATCAGCATTGGATTGAGATGCAGGGCAACTTCTCACCACTGATGGCGGCTGATTTCTTCCTATTTTGTGAATCCGGCGCGATAGCGAGCGAAACGGCGTTGGAGTTCGAGGAGGGCGAACATGGTGGTATCGTGGAGAATTTCAGCGTCGGTGGCGGTTATGCGTTGACCGATGCGAGGAAGAACCCGCAGTGTCGCACTCGCCCGATCCTGCCACAAGATTTCCCCGTCTGCAACCCGAAGCAAGATGCCGAAGGTTTCCGTTCGCGCCTCTCTGTCCGTGCCGCCGGTTTCCAGCGTGCTTTCTTCCATTTCGAGGCAGGTCACTCGCGCCATCAACACATAATCGCCCCGCAATGCCTTCGCCCATTCCTGAACTTTGACTGTGTTCGGCACGCTTCCTGATTGCCACGCCTCTGCGATAGTCTCATCGCGCCGAGAGAGAAATGCCTCAATCTCACGCGCACCAACGAGATTTTCTGTGCTGAGGGGCAGGAGATTAGGCTTGAATATCTGCGAGACATCACCGGGCAATCCTGTCACGGAGTTGGGCTGAAATTTTCTTCCTTCTGCGGTGAAGCGGAGTTTGTCGGCGACGATAGGAGACAAAACAGGCAGAACAATCCACCGATTGCCGACTTCCGTTAGCGGGTCTTTCTCCTGCGTGAGAAGTTGATGAACTGCCCGCGCCGCCGCCTGTTTGGTCGCCGCTTTCACCTGATTGCGAAGAGGATCGTTATAGGTTCCGCGAAACAGACTGCGCCCCGTCGCGTCGGTTCCTGTCGCCGTCAAGGACGTAAAAGTAAACATCGGGTCGGCTTCGGGTTGAGATTTCGGGCGGAACGGGCGGGCATAGGGAAGATGCACCGTGATTCGAACAATCACCTCGCGCATGGTTCCTTCGCGCAGTTCGATGCGGGGCGCAGAGAGTTGTATAAGCGCGTCGGCTTGCAGGTCGCGACAGAGTTGGCGTGCCTGTTCACGAGAATAAAGAGCGTAGGGCGCAGTCGGTGCTTGCGTTTGTGGAACCAGAACGCTTTTCGCCCGACGCTGCAACCGTTGTGCCAACTCTGCCGCGAATACCCGCTCGGCATAAAGCTGCAATTGGGTTCCTGTCGCGGGCATTTCGAGCGGAGGAGGCTCTTTCATCATGTCGCTGAATCGGGCGCGTGCCGTCTTGCTTCTGTCGGTTTTATTGTCCTCACTGAGCCACTTTTCAACCCGTTTTTCATTGGGAGGCGAGGGCGGAACAATGACGACGCGGCGCATCATAGGCATATCGGAGTTGCCCTCTGTCGTCTGAGCATTCGCATACCCGCCGTAGATAAGGGACAAAAACACACAAACAAAGTTAACGTATCTCATCGGAATCTCCTGCAAACTATTGACATTCTTTGCTGGTATTCTGTATACTTGACCTAATCCGCTGAGAATGCTCCTCTGCTCAACGGTTTGTACTTCCCATCTTAAAAGTTCGCACACGCCGAACACCCCCGACAGAAAGAGGTATGCTGCATGGAGTTGGAAGCGCGAGATTTGCTCACCGTCGAACAAGCGGCTCAATATCTGCAAGTGAGCCAATCCAGTATACGCTCTTATATTCGACAAGGACGCTTGAACGCTTATCGTATCGCCGGCAAGCGCAAAGTTCTGATACCCAAGCCCGCACTGCTCGGTCTGCTCGAACCGGCACGCCCCGAAGATGTGAGCCACACTCCCCCCGCCGAGAGCAACGACGAGTAGATTCCGTATGAGTGTTATGCGCGAAAGCCTTCTCGAACTCTATCAGGCGCGGTGGCTCCTGCGCCAACTCGTCATTCGCGAACTCAAGATTCGCTATAAGAACTCCGCGCTCGGATTCGTCTGGTCTATCGCGCCGCCTTTGCTCCAAGTCGTAATTTTTACGTTTGTTTTTCGCGGCGTGATGCGGGTCGAGGCAACGAACTATTCCGCATATCTGCTTTGCGGTTTGATTCCTTGGACGTTTTTTCAGACGGGGATCATGGATGCGAGTAATTCGATCTTACACAACACGGCTCTCATACGGAAAGTGTACCTCCCCCGCGAGGTGATTCCGCTTTCGATCTTGATCGCCAATTTTATCCATTTTTTGCTGGCATGGGGCGTCTATTTTGCGGCTTATCTTGGCTTCTTCAAGTTTATCGGCTATGGGATTCCCCTGCGCGTCGAGATGTTGTGGTTCCCTGTCATCACGCTTTTTCTCGCTTTGCTGACGACAGGGCTTGCCCTTGTTTTCACGACGATGAATGTGTTCTATGAAGATACCAAGTACGCACTGCAAACGCTTTTTGGTCTCTTTTACTTCCTGCTTCCCATTCTCTATATTGCCGACTGTATGTACTATGTCGAACTGATGCGCCAATATCCTTTGCTCTATCGCCTTTATATGCTCAACCCGATTACCATGCTGATCACCGCGTATCGCCATGCGATTCTGGAACCGATTTCGCCGTCTCTGTTCAATGGACTCAAGGCTGCCGATGGCAGTCAGCTGCCGCCTGTGCCGCTCGATACGCCGACAATACTCGTCTCCGGTTTACTGTGTGTGCTGATCGCGTATGGCGGCTATGCGTTTTTCAACAGTCGCAAATGGCAATTTGTGGAAGCGCGATAAACTACGGAGCGGGTACTGAAAGTACCCGACTGAAATGGCGTTCCGCCAAGCGTCCTTCGGACGCAATCATTCATGGATTTAGCAATTCACCGTGATATCAATAAATGCCCTCGTTTAGAGCATATTGAAAAAGTCTTTGGTTGTTTTATTTCTGAACTCATGTTACGCAGACGGACATTTCGTTGAGATTGAAGCCAGTCCTTTCGACC
>CAZPZP010000577.1:0-3463 GCA_964591025.1 uncultured Chthonomonadaceae bacterium | reverse complement strand
ACGCCGAGAGCAAGACCTGACGGTAAGCAGATCGAAATCTTGCCCTATCGTCTTTTCCTTTATAGTAAAAGTTCCGATGAGCATCCTCTTTACGATTTTGCTTTTGGACTCACTGCAACGGGTGATGAAGGGGGAAATCGGCAAGAAGAGCGAAATTTTCGACTTCAAGAAGTTGCTTACTTCGAGGAGGTACGCGGCAGAGAGCATCCAGAAAGAGTAAAAGGGAGATGGAGCAAACTCGTCACCTTCTCACAGGAAAAAACAACACTGGGTGAGTTGTTGCCGTTGCTTTCGACCCCTGATGAGCTTCAGTATCAAGCGATACCAGAGCAAACGCCGCGCCTCCTTCAAGTCTATTGTACCAACATCACAAAACGCGCCTTGACCGATGCGATTGCTGAACTCGAAGACTGGCACTGGCAGGAAAGCAAACAGGGCAAAGTGCAATTCGTGCGGCGTCCATTGAAAGACATTGGTGATTATACGGCAATTCCCCGCCGTATTCAAGTAATACTGCCGCGTGATTTGTGCAGTTATTTCGATGTGCGCCGCCCTACATTGATGGCAAGCGAGATGAAACCTACGTTCATTTACGATGCTGGTCACAGGAAAATGCTTCGCTTCAACGTGAGAAAAATGAAATTCCGTGATCATGGAATCAGAGGGTTGATTGAAAAATTATCTGCTTCAGGCGATGATGAAGCAGAAATTTCCATTGCAAAGCTGAAACCGGAAGATCGCCGACTGCTTCTCACTGCTCTACTCGGTGAAACGCTGAATTATATGCAGTATGGCATCTATGGAGGTGATTTCCCGCCTTACATCTACGCGCCCGAAACAGCAGAGTTAGAAATTTCGGGAGACGTATTACAGATTGCGTCAAGATACCGGGATGGCAAAGGAAATCCTGTCACTGGATTCGGCGGCAATGTGGCGGACATCATTCCCAAGAATAGTAATGAGGGAACTTCCAATCCATAACAGAGTGAACCGATAGTAAAAATGCCCCTCTCCTTATAGGAGAGGGGCAAGATTTGAGGTCATCAGGAAACCAGCGAGAACGGAGCCTCCAAAACCTTCTTGACTTCATTCAAGAACTGCGCTGCTATCACGCCATCAAGCAAGCGGTGATCCGCAGAGATCGTCACTTTCATTCGAGATTTGACCTCGAATTCGCCCTCATCGGTCACAACCACATCTTTGGAAATTCCGCCAATCGCCAGAATCGCGGCTTCCGGCGGATTGATGATCGCCGTGAACACATCCACGCCCATCATGCCGAGATTGGACACGCTGAATGTGCCGCCGCTGTACTCTTCCGGCTTCAATTGCCCCGCCCTCGCCTTGCCGATCAGGGTTTTGGCGTCCGCCGAGATTTGGCGCAGGGTTTTGGTATGGCAGTCACGGATCACAGGGATAATCAAGCCCTCGTCAATGCCTACCGCGACCCCGATATGCGCTTCTGCGTAGCGACGAACGGTATTGTCCGGTGTCCAAGTCGCATTGACTTCCGGCACACGCCCCAATGCCACTGCACACGCCTTGACAATAATATCGTTGACTGTGACTTTGCCCTCTGTCGCGTCTGTATTCAACTCTTTGAGCAGTGCCATCGCCCGATCCATCTCAATCACCATCGTGACGTAGAAGTGCGGAATGGTCTGTTTGCTCTGAACCGTGCGGCGTGCAATCGCTTCGCGCATTTTGCTCGGTTTGATGTCGGTTCCGGCGAGTGTCGGAGCCATAGGCGCAGAACGCACACTCTCCGGCGCGGTTTCTACCATAGGACGCAACGGCTTGGCTTGGGTTCCGCCCTGCGCCTGATACGCCTCGATGTCGCGCTTCTTGATCGCTCCGCTTTCGCCTGTTCCGCCAATTTCGGCGAGATTGATCCCCAATTCTTCCGCCATTTTTCGCGCCAACGGAGACACCCGCAAACGTTCGCCTGCAGTTTCCATAGACGACAGCAGTGATGGCGGCGCACTCGCCACAACAGGAGTGGACGCAGGAGACATACTGCCGCTGCCATTGGTCGGCGTTTTGGCGGGTTCGCGTGTCGGAGCGGGTTTTGCCGCGCCGCTGCTCACCGCGCCGGGTTCCCCGACAAGGGCGATCACTTCGCCCACCGGAACCGTGCCGCCCTCTGCCACCACAATCGTTGACAAAATCCCCGTCTCGTAAGACGTGATTTCGACGTTCGCTTTATCGGTCTCGATCTCGGCGATCACGTCGCCGCTTTTGATCTGGTCACCCACTTTTTTGTGCCAGACGTTGATCGTTCCTTCTTCCATTCCGTCGCCCATTTTAGGCATTCGGATTTCAGCCATGAGAAATTCCTCACCAAGCCCCGATGGGCAGAATGAGGGAACAGGGAACAAATCAGGAGCGGGAATAAATTCTGTTCCCTGTTCCCTGTTCCCTGTTCCCTAAGACAGAGTGCGTTTGACGGCGGCAACGATATCGCCTTCGTTGGGGATCGCGGCGCGTTCCAGATTTTTGGCGTAGGGCATCGGCACATCGGCTCCGCCAATACGCCCGACAGGAGCATCCAACTCGTAGAAGCCCTGTTCGTGGATACGCGCCGAAACCTCCGCCATAAAGCCGACGTTCTTCCACTCTTCCTGAACCAGAACGGCACGGTGCGTTTTGGCGATGGATTTCAGAACGGTGTCCATATCGAGCGGAACCAGCGTTCGCAGATCAACGACTTCGGCACTGATTCCGTCTTTTTCCAATGTGGCTGCCGCATCCAGACACATATGGACGCCGCGAGAATAGGAGATCAGCGAAATGTCCGTGCCTTCGCGACGAACCTTTGCCACGCCGAAGGGAACCAGAAATTCTGGGTCATCCGGCACATCGCCTGACTTGCCATACAGCCCCGCGTGTTCCATGAAAATCACGGGATTATCTTCGCGGATGGCGGTTTTGAGCAGACCTTTGGCATCGTCAGGAAACGCGGGCATCACGACTTTGAAGCCGGGCGTGTGTGCATACCACGATTCGATACTTTGCGAATGCTGCGCCGAAAGTTGAGTCCCTACGCCTGCCGGACCGCGAAAAACGACGGGACAGGAGATTCGCCCGCCGGACATATAGGTAATTTTGGCGGCATGGTTGACGAGAACATCCATCGCTTCGAGCGCGAACGACCACGTCATAAATTCGGCAATCGGGCGCAGTCCCGCCATCGCAGAACCCGTCGCCATTCCCGCGATTCCGATCTCACTGATGGGAGTATCCACGACGCGCTGCGCCCCGAATTTCTCCAGCATTCCTTCGGTGACGCGGTAGGTTCCCTGATACTGCCCCACCTCTTCGCCACAGATAAACACATTTTTGTCGCGTTCCATCTCCTCGGTCATTGCGAGACGAACGGCTTGCAGATAACGCATTGTTGCCATGCGGTGATTTTTCTCCCCCATAAAAAAGCGAAAACAGAACCCCACCCCAACCCTCCCCT
>CAZPZP010000576.1:0-3486 GCA_964591025.1 uncultured Chthonomonadaceae bacterium | reverse complement strand
ATACGCGCTTGCTTCCCGAAAATGTCACGACAGAAATCGCCGTTGATTATCAATTTTTGAGAAATTTAGAGCATCGTTTGCAGTTGCTGCATGGATTCCAGACGCAGACGCTTCCGCCGCGAAGTGATCTTTTTGAGTGGGAAAGCCTTGCCCGTCGAATGCGTTTCAATAATCTTGCCGAGTTCGAGAAAGAACTACAGTTTCGGCGGGATCGCGTGCATCAATTTCTGCAAACTTATCTCTATGGCACAGCCGAAGAAAACAGAGAACCAACGCATTCGGGCTATTGGAGCGAATTAGAAAATCTGCTCGATCATCTCGAAGTTCCCACAGCACGGCAGCGATTGCAGGAACTGCTCCGAGTTGCAGGATTTCAACAGATCGAGGCGGCAATGACGGCGTTGGAGATGCCGATGAGCGGCAATCAGTTCGGGGGAATGCCGCCCGATACGCCGCAGGAGTTCAAGTCAATCGCCCGAACATTGCTGGAACTGGCAACGCATTCACCTGATCCCGACGCGGCACTCGTAGGAATCGAATCGCTGGCGTTGGCGGTTCCCAATCGCGCTCAACTTTACGCGGCGTTCGATGACAGCCCCGAAATGCTCTCGCGACTGGTGACGTTGTCTGCCGCGTCTCCGCACTTGATGAAGCGAGTGGTACGCCATCAGGAGTGGCTGGAACTTTTAGTCGAAGATGAACCCGACGACCTGATTTTACCAATTTCCGTTCCTCTGCCGCTCCGCACTGATGAGCGCGGACTAAACGCTTTGGCGCGGCAATATCTGCGCGAAACTCTGCGAATTGGAGCGCGGGAAGTGTGGAAAACGGCAACGGCACGCGATACTATGCAAAATCTGACGCGCCTTGCCGAATCTATGCTCGACGCTATTCTTAAAATTTGCGGTGCGGAAATTGTGAAGGCGCACGCAGAACCGGAATGGGCGCGGCGGGCTTTGGAGCGTGTGGCAATTGTTGGATTGGGCAAATTTGGCGGCATTGAACTCGGCTATGCGAGCGATTGGGATGTACTCTGTGTTTACGACATCGCCCCGAATCGGGCAGAGTTTGCGCGTGCCGGTGAGATCAACGGAATGGCGTTGTCGCTGATTGAGAAAATTGTGTCCTATTGCGGCGCGATAAATCTGTATGGTACTGCCATCGATCTGGATTTGCGCTTACGTCCGTGGGGCAAAAAAGGCGCGTTGATTTTGACGCCGACGGGATATTCTGCCTATTTTCGTGACAGTGCCGAGATGTGGGAGCGGCAAGCCATGCTCAAGGCGCGAACGGTGGCGGGTAACGTACAGGTCGGAGGTCGCTTGATCCGTGTTCTCCATGCGGCGAGTTTTGGGCGCGGACTCAGTGACGAAGAGAACGCCGCGATTGTCGCAATGAAAGGGCGCATCGAAACCGAACGCCTGAAACCCGCCGAGCGCGAAACCGATGTCAAATTGGGCTGGGGCGGACTCGCCGATATCGAATGGCTGGCGCAAAAACTCCAACTCAAACATGGCAAAGCGAATCGAGCGTTGCGCGTATCGCCAACGCTGCAAGCCTTGTCCGAGCTGGCACAAACGCACGTTCTCACCAATGCGGAAGTTGACACGCTTCAAGCCGCATATCTGTTTCTTGCCGGAATTCGCAATACACTATGGCTGATGAACGGAACGGCGTTGGACAATTTTCCTTCGGACGAACGCCGCCGTCAAACATTGGCGCGACAATTGGGCTATGAAGATACCGAAATTCCCGCCGGTGCGCGACTGTGGCACGACGTTCACAGTACGATGCAGGAAGTCCGGCGGATTTTTGGCGAACGCTTCACTTCCGCAACGTGAGCAGTATGCCCGCGACGATCAGAGCCGCGCCGCCAAGCAGATTGGCAGACGGTTTTTCTTTAAGAAACAGAATTCCCAACGCCATTGCGAGGACAAAACTCAGTTTATCAATCGGAGCAACACGCGAGATAGGACCAAGCTGCAACGCCCGAAAATAGCAGAGCCATGAGGCTCCCGTTGCCAAACCCGACAGGGACAAAAAGAAAATCGCCTTTTTGTTGAGAACGGAAACGTCTGTTTGTTTGGTGGCAATGGCGATACTAAGGGCAAAAACCATCACGACAACCAATCGCACAGCAACCGCCAAATTCGAGGGAATTCCTTCAATCCCTTTTTTGCCCCAAAGTGCGGTCAGTCCGGCAAAAGCCGCCGACATCAATGCCCAAAATACATAAGAGCCGCGTAAGGTTTCTGTTTGCATGACGAAGATTTTCTCCTTTTAATGCTTCACTGTTCGCGAAATAATCCCGAATTCCTGCGTAAAGGAGAAAGTGTTTGACCCTATTTTTGAGGAGAATATCCGATGCGTTATATGAGATCATGGTTCATCTGCTTTTTAATGACATTGAGTATTGGAGCGTTTGCAGACAGAGTTCGCATTGCGGGGACTTCCGTTTCGCTGGAACCGCCCGCAGGATTTACGAAGGCGAAACAGTTTCCCGGCTTTGGCAAAGAGGACATCGGCGCGTCGGTCATGGTGACAGAATTCCCTTATCGCTATGACAAAGTGAAAGGGAGCATCACACCCGAAATGATGAAGACACGAAAGATGACGCTTCTCTCGAAGGAAGAGGATGAAGCAAGCAAGCCGCCGCGTGTCATTATGCACGTAGAACAAAAAGCCGCAGGACTCGAATTCCTCAAGTGGTGGCTCATCACGGGCGACGAGAAAAGGACGATTATGGTCGTCGGAACTTACTATAAGGACGCCGACGAAAGTGTCGCGTCCGCGATCAAAGCCTCAGTTTTGTCGGCAAAAATCGAGAACACCAAACCGAAAGATGTATGGGAGGGATTGACATTTCGGATAGGAACATCCTCGAAAATGAAAATCGCAGGACAGTTGGCAGGGTCATTGCTCATGAACCGCGATGGTAAATTACCCGTTATTGAACCGCCAACACCGCCACGATTACAAGACCCCAGCTATATCGCTGGACCGATTATGAGAGGCGTGATCTCCGATATCAAAAATTTTGCCGAACTACGAATTTTCCAAACGGTTATGCTCAACAATATCAAAATCACGGGGCGCAAATCGATCCGTGTTGGTCAGTACAAGGGTTATGAACTGCTCGCCAGTGCGAAAGATGACAAAACGAAAACTCCGATGCGCCTGTATCAAGTTGTGATTGAAGGCAAAGACCTCTATTATCTTGTTCAGGCAGAAATCACTGCGGACAAATTCGCGCAGTATCTCCCGGAATTTCGGCGTCTTACATCAACCTTCCGCATTGCCAACCCTAACCCATAATTGTAACTGTTCAGGGTTGTTGGAGTAAACTGTTTAAACCGCACACTTAGGGATTTACGAAAAAATAATTCTTCCACTCTCATCGGGCGACTAAAGTCACTGCTACAAAGGCGCGAAGTCCGCGAAGGCGGACTGGAAGATTTATTTTATCGCGAGTCCCTTACCTTCTGC
>CAZPZP010000575.1:0-3487 GCA_964591025.1 uncultured Chthonomonadaceae bacterium | reverse complement strand
ACTTTATTGCAGTAAAGGGAGATTTTACACTGGCGGGGGTTGTGCACAAATAGCCTATTTTGTACTCAGAGATGAAAAAGGAGCCGCTGCATTTCTCGACGGACGCGAAATCGGGGGAAACCCGCCATCACTACACCCAGCCGCAAAGTAGAAGCACCGACACTCGCGAAAAGAGTAGACAATGAGGAATTTTTTAAACGCTGAGAAGGTACTCTCCAAGAAAATCTACGATTGTCCTCTTTGTACCGAGGCGAAACCCCCTCTCAAATTGGCGTAGAGACCTGAAAATGACCAAGATAATAGGTGTTATTTGGGAGAGACTGGCTCAATAGAGGAACAAAACAGGCAAAATAAAACAAAAGCGGAAGCGTTTCCATTTCCGCTTTGTGGCGGTTCTTGCATGAGTGTTGGGTTTCCCTCTATATTGAGTGACGGGCTATCTGACAGGTTTGAGAGCCTGAAAAGACGTCTACAGTAGGGTCACGCAAACGACCGTTTAGGTTGCAAATCTCGACTGTTTGGGCGGCGATTTTCCAAAGTGTGTGTTTTTTGCACGAATCCTTACCGCCGCCCTTCATCGCTACAGCAGTTGCCTCGGTCTTTACTATTCCATTTGCCTCCTCATTTTCTCAGAGGGGATAGATGAACTGCTTGCAGGAGGCGGTATTATCGCCTCCTGCAAGCGAATTGCCAGGGAAACAAAGTGTTGCTGGCATAAAGTGAGTTTCGTGTCCCAATTGTTCTCACAAAATAAATTCCTGTACAAAAACGAAAGTATTCTAGTATTATGATAACATTCTATTCTGAAAATCTTCCTTTCAAACGAGGACACTTCGTGAACACACCGACCCGGGAGCGTGCCAGCTCTCTCTTTGCTGCATTGGGACATCCCACACGCCTGCGTATTGTCGAACTCTTGATGGAAGGGGAGCAATCCGTCAACGAAATTGCAAAATCTCTGACTATCACCCAATCCGGCACATCTCAGCATCTTGCGATTCTGACACGGGCGGGCATTTTGGTTGCCGAACCTCGGCGGGCGACACGGGTATATCGGATACGCGGTCCGCGCATTCCCCGGATTTTGGACATGATTACGGAGTTCTGTGAAGTGCACAGTCTCTATGGAGCTGGGGAAGAAAAAGAGACAGAGAACTTCCCCTCTGCCCCCATATCACGGATACGCAGTCTCCCGGAACAGCCTGAGAAAACCTTACAATGAAACATCCTTTGCTCCTTGTCGTTGCTTTTTTCATGGCACTCTGTTGTGTGTCTTCTGTAACCCGGTCACAGGAGACTGCGCCCCCCGTCTCTAACGGCGACAACGGAGTCAATGGCTATTCTCCTGTCAAAGTCGAGGGGCGCAAACTGTTCGAGATCATGGGGACACGCGGGCTGTCAGCGGCAGAACGCGCCGACAAAGTAAACCGCAGACTCGGCAATCTGATCTCCCGAAGCGAGGCAGTTCGTCCGTTTAACAAACAGGATATTGTCACGCGAGACAACGAAACAATCATTACTCTCGGCGGGGAACCGATAGTCAGCGTGACTGATGCAGATGCACAGGATACCCTATCCACACGTGACGAACTGGCATTGCTGTGGGGCGGGAAAATGGCGAACGCGATTGTAGATGCGCGGGCATCGCGCTCCAATCCGCTTAAAGGCGCGGGCATTCTCATCAGCAATTCGTTTTCCGATTTGCTGGTTTCTATACTGCAATGGCTGCCACGTCTGGGAGGGGCTATTGTTCTGGCAATCGTCTTTTGGCTCTTAGCCCTCTTCAATCGATGGGCAGTCAAATCCGTCATTTCCCGTACTCGATTTGATTCCAATATGCTGCAGTTGAGCCGTGCATTGGCATTCTATGGAACGTGGGCGGTAGGAATGATCGCCATTCTTTCGACACTGGGGCTGGAAGGCGGCAGCATCGCAACGACTCTTGGGATTTCCGGCTTTGTATTGGGGTTTGCCTTCAAGGATATTCTCTCACATTTCTTCGCCGGTCTCATGCTGCTTCTTGGGCGGCAGTTTCACATCGGAGATCAGATTGTGGTGAAGGAGTTTGAAGGCACAGTGGAGCGGATTGAACTGCGGGCACTCTACCTGCGAACCTACGATCATCGTCTGGTCATCATCCCAAACGGAGATGTCTTCACTTCTGCAGTGACCTCCAATACCGCCAGTCCATATCGGCGCAGTGAGATCATGGTTGGTATTGGATACGATGACGACATCGACAATGCCACTGCGATTGCACTGGAAACCGTTAAGGGCATCGAAGGTGTGGCAGAAACGCCGCCGCCAGATGTGCTGGTAGATGAACTCGCCGCTTCGACGGTGAATTTGAAAATCCGTTTTTACGCCAATTCGCAACGGGCTGACTACCTCCGTGTGAGCAGCGAATGTCGGCGTCAGATCAAACAAGCCTTTGACCGAGAGCAGATTTCGATGCCGACAGACATCCAAACGATTGTCATTCAGAATTTGGAAGAGTTCGACGCACGTTTGAGCGAAAAAAAGCGTGCTGCCAACGGAGCCGCTTCCTCCCGGAATGTGAGTGAGGATTCATAGTCAACGAGAAGCGAATAGAGGCGAATGAGGATTCTGCTGAAGGAAGTGAGCAACATGGACAAAGCAGCCATAAGTGCTTCGCATTTTAGCGACGGGCGCAGTGTCAACGTTATGGGGCAGAAGAACGTGGAGGAGTTAAGCACGGCTCTCGCAGTGGTGGAAGTGGAAGCAGCATGCAGAAGAGCAGAAGTTGCCGAAGAACGTGCGAACCGTTTGCAGATGGTCACCGCTGCGCTCTCTCAGGCGCGAATGCCTATCGAAGTCGCTGAGGCAATTGTGTCGCAAGGCGTTGATGCGCTCATGGCGAGCGGAGGAGCAGTTGCTCTGCTCGATGAGACGACAGAGACGTTTGAACTCATTCATACGGTTGGCTATCCCATAGAAGTGATGGCACAGTGGAAATATTTTGCGTGGGATGCGCCGGTTGCGATGGCGGAAGTCGTGCGTACGCACCAGCCGGTTTGGGTTGAGTCGCTTGAGGAGCGTGACACACGCTTTCCGATGCTGGGATACGACAACGAAAACTTCATTTTACAGCCATTTCGATGAGCAACGAAACGTTGGAATGGATTCGGCTGTTCTA
The DNA here is from genome assembly GCA_964591025.1 of uncultured Chthonomonadaceae bacterium. Classification (GTDB taxonomy): domain Bacteria; phylum Armatimonadota; class Chthonomonadetes; order Chthonomonadales; family Chthonomonadaceae; genus CAZPZP01. Next base: position 330 of record CAZPZP010000575.1, on the reverse strand, counting down.
CCCTGGCCGAAAACCCCATCAAACCCATATTGTGCGTCAATCTCATCGCAGAGCCACTAAATCTCCGATTTCAGCTATGGCCGAAATCTACAGTTTTTAGTCAGTCTCGGCTCTGCTGTGACGACTTGCACCTACTTGTGTCTACTCGTCTTGCGGAATGGCTGTAAACTGAAGGAATCGTTGCCGTAGGCCATGCTCCATGATCTCCACGCACACACAGTCGGTTTTGCGGTCGTGCCTTTGACTATCCGCGAGAACACCGTGGGTGCGTTGCTTTTTGGCTTTGCCGCATCGCGCACCTACAGCCCGCAGGAGCGCGACTTCATCTTA
>CAZPZP010000574.1:0-3492 GCA_964591025.1 uncultured Chthonomonadaceae bacterium | reverse complement strand
ATGGCATTGAACCCGGCTTCGACGGCATGAGGTTTCGGGTTTAGGCAGGAGGCTCGTGCGGCTCCCGCGACTGACGGGCGCGAGACGACAAAAATGGCTTCTCCGCGACCAAATAAAACAGATAACTGCCCGCCAAAATCAAGGGAATGCCGCCAACCCAAAGGATCGTCACTCTACCGGCAGTAGAAAAGGGCAGCCCGCGCACTCCCGTTATCAGCCACCAAATCAGGGGCGTATGAACCAAATACAGCGAATAAGAGAAACGCCCTATTCCGACAACCAACGGATGCTCGACAACTCTCAATGCGAGCGGTGATGCCTCGTTGCCGGAATCTTTGTGTTGTGCGAGCCACACCAGAAAACAGAGAAACACCAGTCCAATCAATGGTTCGAGTAAGTAAAGCGGATACGAAGGCAATCGCGCCGGTTTGAGTGCCAATCCGATCAGCAGCAGAACCGTTCCTGCTCCTGCCCAGACGCCCCAGAACATTTTCGCTCGCCATGCTTGCCACTGCGCCCCTTCTGCGTGAGTGATATAAGCACACAGCATCCCAAGTGCGAACAGCCCCAAATACCATGGCGCAACGGGATCGAGCCAGCGTTTCAACAGAAAATGCGGCGTCAATCCGAGAATGAACGCCACTCCCAACACTACTCCAAACCCAAATTTGCGCTTGAGCGGCAAGAGGAGCAAGGCAAAGAAAAAATAGATTTGCCATTCCGTCGCGATTGTCCAAAGCGGTCCCTCTATCTCGAAACACCAGCGCACACTCAAATTATGCACCAGAAACAGATGCGATAACAGCACATCGGGCGCGAAGGCACGGGATGCTAATTTGGCGACTTCGGACGGTGGGAACGGCAAGCGCGACAAGACAAACAACGAGCAAAGACACAGCAAAATCGCAGCATAGTAAGGCGGCAGCATTCGACGGCTCCGGCGCAATAGATAGCCGCGTACTCCTCCCTCCAACTGCTCGGCGGCATTGCGGGCAACAGGAAGCGTCAGACTATAACCCGACAGCACGATAAACAGGGCGACTGCATACCGCCCGAATGGAGCCAAAGCCGGGAAAATCACACCGAACAAATAAGGAGGATTTTGTCCTGCGTCCTGATAAAAATTGCCGTCGCTCAGATGTGAGAAGACGACCACCAAAGCGGCAAGCGCACGAATGCCGTCGAGATAATGAAGGCGCAAGCGTGACGCAGGCTGCGTGGGCAATGAAGCGTTATTCATAGCAGATTATTCACCGTTTAGGAGAGATGTTCCTCTTTCTTCCTCAGAGCGGGGTGCGGTTTTGCATCGAGGCAGGAACTTCGCTCGTCTCTGCCGAATCTTCCGCCGATGTTTGATTTCTCTTGAGAGGCGGAAATGGCATGAATGAGAGTTTGGGGCAGCGTGAAGTCCCGTTGGAGCAGGCGGCGATAGTCCTGCGCGAAAGCGACGATGTGGCGGTTGCGAAAACCCGTTTGGAAGCGGGAACCGTGCTGATCACAGGCGACGGCAAATCACTGACCGTAAGCGGCACAGTTCCGGCGGGACATAAGATCGCATTGCATCCCATTGCCGAGGACGCCCCTGTTCGCAAGTATGGGCAGATCATTGGGTACGCGCTCGGTGAGATCGCGCCCGGCGAATGGGTACATACCCGCAACTTGGGCTTTGGCAAAAGTCAGAATGCCGGTGCGGGCGGCTTGACGCTCGACTACGAATACAGCACTGCAATCCCCACGGTTGATTATTACCCCGCTTCTCAGATGCGAACATTTCCCGGCTATGCACGTCCTGATGGGCGCGTTGGAACCCGCAACTATGTCGCGATTGTCTCCACCGTCAACTGTTCGGCAAGCACCGTTTTAGGAATCGTCGAGGCGTTTCGTTCCCCTGAACTGCTTCGAGAGTTTCCGGGCGTGGACGGTGTCATTCCTGTCACCCACAAAACCGGCTGCGGTCAGCATTATAACGGCGCGGATTATCAGCAATTGCAGCGCACTCTCAGCGGAATGGCGATGCACCCGAATGTTGGGGCATATCTTGTCGCGGGCTTGGGTTGCGAAACCAATCAGCCGCTCGCGATGATCAAAAATCAGGGCATGATTTCTGCCGACTCCATTGGAACCGGACGCCCTGAACCGCCGACAACTTTGGTCATTCAAGAGACAGGCGGCATTCGCAAAACCGTTCAGCGCGGCATCGAGGAGACCTTGAAACTGCTTCGTATCGCCAACGTTGCCAAACGCACGCCGCAGCCGATCTCCTCGCTCATCGTCGGCACGAATTGTGGCGGCAGTGACGGCAACAGCGGAATTACGGCAAACCCGGCATTGGGACTGGCGGGCGATGAATTTGTACGGTATGGCGCGGGCTGGGTGCTGGCGGAGACAACAGAAACCTACGGCGCGGAACATTTACTGACGCGGCGAGCAGTCACGCCGGAAGTCGGTGCAAAACTGGTCGGGCTGATGCGGTGGTGGGAGTGGTATACCGGAATATGGGGCGCGACGATTGACGCCAATCCTTCGCCCGGCAACAAAGAGGGCGGGCTGACAACTATCTATGAAAAATCGCTTGGAGCGTTGGCAAAAGGCGGCTCGACTCCATTGGTGGAAGTCTATAAGTTCGCGGAGCAGATCGACAAACACGGTTTTACGTTTATGGACACTCCCGGACACGATCCCGTTTCCGTGACGGGTTTGGTGGCGGGCGGTTGTCAGTTGGTGGCATTTACCACGGGGCGCGGTTCGTGCTTGGGCTTCAAGCCATCTCCCGTTCTCAAAATCGCGACAAACTCGCCCCTCTATGAGCGTATGACCGACGATATGGATTTAGACGCGGGCGTGATTCTGAACGGTGTTCCGATGGCGGATGTGGCGGCACAGATTTTCGAGAAGTTGATTGCTGTCGCGGGAGGGGAAAAAACCAAAAGCGAGGCGCAAAATCTCGGCGAGTCGGAATTTGCGCCGTGGCTCTTAGGTCCTGTGATGTAAGGGACTCTCAACAAAAAATCGTTCCGGTGCTGCCTTTGCGTCCTGCCGGACGCTCGTCCGAAGGACACCGAGGCGGGTACTTTCAGTACCCGCCAATGCAGTGGAACAGTTTAACGCTTGCAAGTCCCTTAATGCTTGCAAGTCCCTAACGGGTGCTGTTGGCGCGTCTTTCGCTCTTTAACGGCGGTCTCACTTTCGAGTGAGACCGTTCTTTTCATAAGGAACGTATACTGCCTCTTTGGCGGCGACGGGCTATCTCCAAGCGGCTGACTTCAATCGAGACGAGAGTAACGACATCGGCGACCTGCTTCTGCTGAGCGTTTGCCTTTTGTGCGGGCATTTTCAATACCCGGCACGATGGCGTTCCGCCAAGCGTCCTTCGGACGCGGGAAAATACTGCATGAGAAAACTTTTGACAGAGATTCTGAGAACACTTCTGCAAGAGTCGGGTACAAGAACGTACCCGACTCAAAAACAGTCGTCCTGCGGACGAAATTCCCT
>CAZPZP010000573.1:0-3495 GCA_964591025.1 uncultured Chthonomonadaceae bacterium | reverse complement strand
GACCTCTTGCAAGAGGCGGGTACAAGAACGTACCCAACTCAAAAACAGCCGTCCTACGGACGAAATTCCCTCTCCCTACCGAGTGCGAAGCACGGCACGGCGGAACGAGACCTGCACGAGAAATAAATTGCTGCTGGACTCTTGCAAGAGGTCTATTAGGTCGTTGGGAAACACTGTATTGCCCAATAACCCAATAACCTAATCGCTTTTTCGATTCTGACGCAAATTCGTGTCTGTTGTGACACTTTTTGCCGACCTCGCGTTATTTTACCCCATTTTTGGCGTCATTCGGCACGGAAAACTGTGCGAACGTCGGCTCCATAGTCGGGGTCATTGAGAGCGTAACGGACGAAGGTCGTAAAGAAACTGCCAAAATTTCCGATGTCGCGCCGGGCTTCTTTGCCGTGTAAGGGAACCGCCCAAAGCCCCAAACCGTCCCGGCGCATCGCTTGAAACGAGTCAGGCAGGTTGATTTCGCCGCGTGGGTCGGGCTGCGCTTTGTGCAAATACTCGAACAGAATCGGCTCGCACACGAACCGCGCTGCAACCACCAGATTGCTCGGTGCATCCTCGACATTCGGCTTTTCGACAATGCCGGACGCCGCAAACGGTTCTGTCGGCTGAGACGGCAGCTCGGTTTCGGGCGCGAGAACACCATAGCGCAAGACATTTGCTTGCAGCACTTGCTCGACTAAAATCGTCACGCCTGCGTTCTGTTTTTGATGTGTGGTGAGAGTGCGGCGCAGCGGCTCGGCGGGATCGGGCGCGTCTATCAGGCAGTCACCAAATGCGATAACAAACGGCGCGGAGTCTGCCCATTTCTCTGCCTTGAGAACCGCGTCACCGGAACCGCGCATCTCATTTTGGAACGCATACTCGCATTCGAGCGTGCGGACTGTTCCGGCGATTTCGGCTTGATAGCGGTCACCCAAAAAAGCGCGAATTTCGGGCTTGCGTTCCGAAACGATAAACAGAGCGTGAACAATTCCGGCTCCTATTAGCTCTTCAACGACGTGCGCCAGAACGGGCTTGCGTCCGATGGGCAGCAACTCTTTGGGATACGCTTGCGTGAGAGGGCGCAGGCGTGTGCCGAACCCCGCCGCAGGAACGACGGCTTGGAGAATCGGACGAGTGGCAGAGGGTTGAGGAGACGACATAAAGCCTCGAAAAATGAGAAGTGAAATCAGGACTATTAACCGTTAGGTTGTGCGTAGTTTGAGAAGCCCCGTGATTTATCACTGGGGAGTTGTCACGACGTATTTTAGCAGATGTATCTCTGTCCGTCAATCCTCTTTTCTCTAAAGTTTTTTTGTTTGCTGGTAGCACTGCATTAAACCGTGAAAAGTTACTGAAGGTCTCGACAAAGCCACAAAAACGACGCAGTAAGGGCTACCCAACAGTCGCGACAAGTCAGACATCTGTAGTGGTGAAAGGGTCAGGATGAGCCAACTGGGAGCGTTAGCGTCTCAATGTTAGGCTCTAAACGAGACACTCTTTCGGAATTTTTCACGGTTTAATGCGGTGCTGCCGCAGTCGAGTGTGTCAGTCTGCTCCGTTAGGACGCGAAACGGGCGTCTCAAGCCTCCGGCTTTCTCGTCAGCTTCATTTGCCGATACAATACAAATGCGCCCCTGTGCGAATGAACAGATTCCCGTGTGCGACTGCTATCGTCGAGCGAATATCGGTATCATCCTCGCCGCCCATCGCGGTTTGGTGAAGCAGTTTGCCTGTTGCGGCATCGAAGACAAGCACATCGCCCGTCAGGCTCAAAGCGTAAATTTTGCCGTCCGCGCCCGTCGGTGATCCCCAGCAGACCGTGTTCTCCGGCATCGGCACTGTCCAGAGCGACTTGCCTGTTTCCGGCGCGACACACGATAGCGATTTGCGCTGATCGCTCAAAATATAGAACTTGCCGTTGTAACTGAGGGGCGTGGGAACGTCACTGGTCAAGTCACTGCGATCCGCGCTTTTCCAAGCCAGAGTCGCGGCGTTGAGATCGCCTGATTTGTTGGGTTTGACAGCATAAACGGGCGCACGTTTCGGAGCGCAGATAAGAACGGTGTCGCCTATCGCCACCGGCGAAACCACTGTGCGGAACCACGATTCCCGATGGTCGGGGTTATAGGTTTCCCACCGCCACAACTCTTTGCCCGTCGCCGGATCGTGTCCTGTTACAATGTCACCGCCCGCAATGAGCAGTTGCATTTTGCCGTTGATGGCGTGCGGCATGGGTGTGCTGTATGCCTCCCGTGACTCCATTTGCGCCTTGGTGTCCCGTGTGACGCGCCACAACTCTTTGCCCGTTGTGGGATTGAGGGCAAGCAGATACGACGCGCCTCCGTTTTTGCCGCGATTCCCAACCGTGATATTGCGCTGAAGCACTTGAAGATAGAGTTTGCCATTATAGAGGAGCGGGCTGCTGGAGAACGTCCATTGAAAGGCAAAGTCGCCGTTTTCTTTCTGCAAATTGCGCTGCCACAGAGATTTTCCCTCTTTGTCGAACGCCGCGAGATCGCCGTTCCCGAAGAAGAAAACCACCGTTTTGCCGTCTGTTGTCGGCGAGGGTGAGGCATAATTGCTGCGGTTGTCCAATTGAAGTTTGTTGCCTTCACCGCCGGCTTGATAGCCGCTTCCGATGCTCTTCTGCCATTTCAACGTGCCGGTTTTGCGGTCAAGACAGATCGCCAAAAGCGATTCTTTCTTGAAATCGGTGCTGGTGAGAAAGACGCTGTCATCGAAGATAATCGGCGTGGCGGCGGCAGGTCCTGGCAAGTTCGCTTTCCACTTGACGTTCTCTGTTTTAGAAAACGTGACGGGCAGATTTTTGGCGTCTGCCGATCCGTTGTAAGCGGGTCCCCGCCAATTCGTCCAATTCTGAGCGTGTGCAGACAAACTCACGGCGGTACACACCGCTAAACCTATCCAAGTCTGTAAAGATTTCATCGCAATTCTCCTGACTCCTGATATACTTCGGGTACAAGAACGTACCCGCCTCAAAAACAGACGTCCTGCGGACGGAAAGCCCAATTTGAGAGGTTTGCGCCTTCGTGTTGAGATTGGAGTGCGTAGGGGCGACGGCTTGCCTCGCCCTCCACGACGTAATGCCCTCCGTCTGAGGAATTCATGTCGCTGTGTCTCTTTCGGGTACAAGAACGTACCCGCCTAAAAAACAGACGTCCTGCGGACGAAATCCCAATTTGAGAGTGTTACCCTCTCACCTCTCACACCGGGGGTTGAAAACCCCCGTCTGGAAAAAACAAGCGTCTTGTCAGACGCATCATTCTTTCAATTTGGAACGTATTCGCGCCTGAAAGACGTTTGTACTTTGTTGCCGGGTACTTTCAGTACCCGGTGCGTAAGGTGAGTTACCCTCTGTATTAGACCTCTTGCAAGAGTACAGCAAAATGAATTGTTACTGTCCAAATCTCGTTGCTGAGATTTTGCCGGGTGTGCGGGCATTTTAAATACCCGGCACCGTGTCCTGCGGACAAGCAC
>CAZPZP010000572.1:0-3501 GCA_964591025.1 uncultured Chthonomonadaceae bacterium | reverse complement strand
GACGGGGGTTTAAAACCCCCGTTGCGAGAGGTGAGTAATTGATTCGCACCCGGAAGTGACAATCCGGCAGGAATGCGCCCTTCTTATGGAGAAAGAACCGCTATCGTAAAAGAGAAAACTTTCGATGAGGAGGGGTCACTGTGAGAAATTTTGTCCCGATGCTGGGAATGGTGATGTGCGCGATCACGGCACAGGCACAAAGCGCGATGCCGAAAGAACTGCGCTGTAACTATCTGAAGAATCCGTTGGGGCTTGGTGATACCGCGCCGCGCTTGTCATGGCAGCTGCAATCCAAAAAGCGCGGCGTCATGCAGACGGCGTATCAGATTATCGCCGCGAGTTCCGAGAAGAATTTTAGGGCGGGAGTTGGCGATTTATGGAATACAGGCAAAGTCAACTCGGATCGCGCCAATCAGATCGCTTATAAAGGCAAGCCGCTCGGTTCGCGTCAGGGCGTGTGGTGGGGCGTCACGGCTTACGACAACAACGGCGGCTCGGCAAAATCCCAACCGGCGTATTTCGAGATCGGACTACTCGCTAAAACCGACTGGAAAGCCCAATGGATCGGACTTGCGGACAATGCCGCCGTCGAAAAAGGCGAGGGCGTGCAGTGGCTTTGGGACAAAGACCCGAATGCGGCAGGACTACGCTATTTCCGCGCTCATTTCGATCTTCCGGCAGACCGCAAAATTCGCTCCGCACAAGTGATGACACTCGGCGACAATCTGTTCCAAACCTTCATCAATGGCGAGCGGGTACAGGTCGCAGGCGGATGGCAGACGTGGAACTCTGCCGACATCACCAAAAACATCAAAGTCGGCAAAAATACCGTCGCTGTTATCGTCAACAACACGGACGGGCAGGGCGGCATGGCGTCGCTGATCAAAGTCATCTTCGATAATGGCGAAATCCTGCGCGTGCCGACGAGCAAAAACTGGATCATGACCGCGACGCCTCCCGCGAACTGGGAGAAGTCCGAAGCGGACGAATCGAGTTGGACAGCCTCGAATGTTCTTGGTGATCTCGGTATGGCTCCGTGGAACCGTCCCTCTATTATCTCCGATCCGTCGCCGGCTCCGTTTTTGCGCCGCGCCTTCATCACCGAGCGCAGGGTCAAACGGGCGCGGCTCTATTCCACCGCCAAAGGAGTCTATAAGGCATACATCAACGGCAAACTCGTCTCGGATGACATTTTTCGTCCCGGCTGGACGGACTACAAAAAGCGGATTCAATATCAAACCTACGACGTGACACGCCATATCAAAAAGGGCGACAATGCACTCGGCATCGTTCTCGGCGACGGCTGGTATTGCGGGCATATCGCGTGGGCAGGGCGGCGCAACTATGGAGTAGTCGCCCGTGCAATGGCACAGCTCGAAATCGAATACGACGACGGTTCAACGCAAATGCTGGTCACCAATCCCGAATGGAGCGTCAAGACCGGGGCGATTTTGTCCTCCGATATGTTGATGGGCGAGACTTACGACGCCCGCAAAGAACTCGGTGACTGGGCAAATCCCGGCTATGATGACCGCGATTGGGCGCGTCCCGAAACCGAAGCACTTGGAACCGTTCCGATTGTCGCGCAAGTCGGTCCGTCGGTCAAGCAAGTCGTTACGCTGAAACCGAAATCCATCACCGAAAAGAACGGCGCGTATCTTTTCGACATGGGGCAGAATATGGTCGGCTGGGTGCGCCTCAAGGTCAACGCCAAGCCCGGCGAAACGGTCACACTGCGCCACGCCGAAATCCTCAATCCTGATGGCACAATCTACATCACCAATCTGCGTGCCGCGAAAGCCACCGATATTTATATCGCTCGAAGCGGCGGCACAGAGACATTCGAGCCGTCGTTCACCTTTCACGGCTTCCGATATGTCGAAGTGACGGGCGTCAGTGAAAAGCCGACGCTCGAAACCGTAACAGGAATCGTCGTCTCTTCGATGGTATCGCCGTCGGGTTCGTTTGTCTGCTCCAATCCGATGCTCAATCAGCTCCAAAAAAATATCGAATGGGGACAGCGCGGCAACTATCTGGAAGTTCCAACCGACTGCCCTCAACGTGACGAGCGGCTCGGCTGGATGGGCGACGCGCAGGTGTTTATTCGGACTGCCTGTTTCAATGATGATGTCGCGGCGTTGATGAACAAATGGGTGCAGGATGTCGCGGACGCGCAGGGCGAGAACGGCGCGTTTTCGGATGTCTCCCCGCGTGTTGCGGCGAACAGCGATGCGGCTCCGGCGTGGGGTGATGCGGGCGTCATTGTGCCTTGGACGGTGTATCGGTGCTATGGCGATACGGCTCTTTTGGAGAAGCATTATCCCAATATGGCGCGGTGGGTCGAGTATATTCGCGCCGCAAATCCCGATGGACTTTGGATCAATAAGCGGAGCAACGATTACGGCGATTGGCTCTCCATTGCCGCCGATACGCCCAAAGAAATTCTCGCGACGGGCTACTATGCCTATAGCACGCGGATTGTCGCACAGACGGCACGACTGCTTGGGAAAACCGAAGAAGCCGACAAATATGACAAGCTCTTTCAGGAGATAAAAGCCGCCTTCAACAACGCCTTCGTGCGCCCCGCCGACGGCAAAATCCTCAGCGGCGACGGCACAAAGGGCGATACTCAAACCTGCTACCTCGTCGGTTTGCGCTTCGATCTTCTCTCGGACAGTGCGCGGGTTCAGGCGGCAAAGCATCTTGTAGACGATATTGTCAACAAGAAAAACGGGCATCTTTCGACGGGATTTGTGGGCGTCGGCTATCTCAATCCGACCCTGACGCAGACCGGAAATCTCGATGTGGCGTATCGCTTGCTCAACAATGATACTTTCCCATCGTGGGGATATTCCATCAAGCAAGGTGCGACGACGATTTGGGAGCGGTGGGACGGCTGGACAAAGGAGAAGGGCTTCCAAGACCCCGGCATGAACTCCTTCAACCATTATTCTCTCGGTTCCGTTGGCGAATGGATGTCGAATACGGTGGCGGGAATCGACCTCGATCCGCAGATTCCCGCCTACAAACATATCGTTCTGCGCCCTATGCCCGGCGGCGGCTTGACCTATGCCAAGGCGACTTATGACTCGATACAGGGGCGCATCATCTCGGATTGGAAGCTCGAAAACGGCGGCTTAACCTATCGTGTCGAGGTTCCGGCGAATACTACTGCGACGGTTTATGTGCCAGCCAAAAACGGCGGTATTGTCATGGAAAGCGGAAAGGCGGCGGACAAATCTGAGGGCGTTGTATTCGTGAAGAATGAGGCAGGGGCGGCAGTCTATAACGTGGGTTCGGGAAGTTATACGTTCACGGTGAAATAGCGGAAAACATAAATCCACGCACACAGAGGTTCCATACACCTCTCCAAAGGTTTCGGGGAACAGAACGAAAATCGGGGAGAGTGAAACCCTCTTGAAGTCCGGGTACAAGAACGTACTCGGCTAAAAAACAGACGTCCTACGGACGGTGCAGTTGTGAGTCGTCCGTCTTGATTGA